>JAQUQP010000001.1 GCA_028716025.1 bacterium
GCCTTTTAACTCTTTCCCGGAACTGCAGTATAAGCCGCTCAGCAAGAAAGCTATGGAACAATTTGCTGCCTGGTTGGAAAGCAGGAAGGTCCCGGTAACGATCAGGGAATCCCGGGGAGCTGATATTTTTGCCGCCTGCGGACAGTTAGCGGCGCAAAAGACAGGTGTAAAGTAAACGCTGCTCAATGCTAGAAGCTGGATGCTAAATGCGAGACAACAAAAGTTTACGATATAAAATTGTGGTATTTGATATGGATGGTACGTTGACCAGGCATGTGAGTTCCTGGCAGCTGATCCATGAAAAACTGGGGTTCTGGGATGAAGATGCCTGTCGTTACCAGGAACAGTTTCTCAAAGGCAGGATCAGCTATCGCCGGTTTTGTGAATTGGATGCCAAACGTTGGAAAAACCTGCCGGTAGCCAGGATAACCAGGCACCTGCATGCTATCCCTTACAGCCTGAATGTAAAAAGCACGCTTAAAAAATTAAAAAAACTCGGTTTTAAACTGGCTATTATTTCCACTGGCCTGGACCTGCTGGCCTTAAAAGTTAAAAAAGAGTTATTGATCGATCATTGTATATGCAATAAATTATATGTGCGTAACAGGCACCTGACCGGCCGGGTAAAAATAAACATAGCCCACGGGGAAAAAGGTAAAGTATTTAAAAAATTATTAAAGAAAACAGGTGTTAAACCAGAGCAAGCGATATTTGTCGGTGATTCAGCTACAGACATACCAGCGGCCAAACTTGCGGGCTATGCGATTGCCTTCAACGCTTCCCATAATGGACTGGTAAACAGTGTGCATTATAACTGCCGGACAAAGGATTTCAGGGAAGTATTGGCAGTTATAAAAAAGATTAGTACCCAAAATGAAAAAAATAAATAAGTTTCAAAGAACAATATATCAATATTATCAGGATCACCAACGTAAGATGCCTTGGCGGGAAACGGGAGATCCCTATCATATACTGGTTTCTGAGGTAATGCTGCAACAGACCCAGGTCTCCCGGGTTCTTGATAAATACCCGCAATTTATTACTGCCTTTCCGACGCTGCAAGCTCTGTCTAAAGCGCCTTTAAGAGACGTGCTTGCCATCTGGCAGGGATTAGGCTATAACCGCCGTGCCCTGGCTTTGCATAAACTGGCGAAAATAGTCGTCAGCCACTATGGGAGCAAGATCCCCGCGGACCGGGAATTATTACAATCTTTGCCAGGTATTGGCGAAGCTACTGCCGGGGCTATTTGCGCCTTTGCTTTTGATCAGCCGGTGGTATTCATTGAAACAAATATCCGCAGTGTTTTTATCCAATGTTTTTTTAAAGGCAAGACTGGCATTAGCGATAGGCAGCTTTTACCCTTGATCGCCAGGGCTCTGGATAAAAATGATCCCCGGAACTGGTACTATGCGCTCATGGATTATGGAGTGTTCTTAAAAGGACAACAGCCTAATCCCGGCAGGAACAGCCGGCATTACCAGAAACAAAGCTGTTTTGCAGGCTCGAACCGGCAGAAACGCGGGGCAATATTAAAACTACTGCTCCGTCATCAACCGCTGGCAGTGGATAAAATAAGTGTTTTGATCAAGGCAGAACCGGTAAAAACAAAGATTATTTTGGACACTTTATGCCAAGAAGGATTGATCAGGGAAAAAAGCGGCCAATACTCAATTTAATAGTGGACTTTAAGCCTGGTTTTCAGTTAAGATAAGGCAATCAAGAAGGGGGGTGACGAAGATGAAAAAGCTCATTAGTTTAGTGCTGGTTCTTTGTTTATTTTCTTTTGTCCTGTCCGGATGTTATGGTTCATTCCAGCTGACCAGAAAGCTGTGGAAATGGAACGGCACAGTAGGGGACAAGTGGATCAATGAAGTAGTTTTCCTGGTGATGAATATTGTCCCGGTATACGGCGTAGCGGGGCTCGTTGATGTTATTGTGGTCAATTCCATAGAATTCTGGACCGGTAAAAACCCGGTAACAGCAGCCAATGGCAAGACTATTAAAGTAGTCTCAGTAGCAGATAAACAAGCAGTCTTATCTTACTATGGTAATAATAGAATGAAAATGGACCTGTTTGACAAGACGCAGCCATTACAGACAGTGCTTATCGAAAAAAGCGCTGATGGCAGTGCCATTTGCAGGGACAGAAGCGGTCATTTATTGATGACGGCAACTACTATGACCAATGGCCAGGTAGTAGTAATGGACAGCAGCAATAAGGAAATAGCCAGGTATTAATCAGTAATAAGATAGAAAAGCAGGGGCTGCCATAGGTGGCCCCTCTTTTATTTTGGGATGATAATTACAATTGCCAGTAAACCATAAAAGCGGTATAATATTCTAATATGCAGACTCATAGACCCTATACTATTTTCATACTTTTGTTTGGGATCGCGTTACTGGGAGCCAGTTATAAGAATCCGAAACCAATGGTAGTCAAGGTGATAGCAGCCAATGTCCGGGCTAAACCAGTGGAGCATAATAATAAATATTGGCCTGACCCTTTTCAAAATACCCAACTGGAAGAGGGGGAAGCAGTCTTAGTCTGGGAAGTAGAAGGAGAATGGGCCAAGGTCCAGTGTCCTGACCAATTAGTCTATAATTACCGCACGAAGCGGTGGGAGCCGTGCACTGGGTGGGTCCAAGCTAACCGGCTAAGCGAAGATCTCAGTACGATGAAGAAAATAGTTAAATATGACTTGCCGGAAGACCAATTGCGCAAGATCATCCTGGTTAAGGCCGCCCAACACCTGGATTCCATGTATTTATGGGGTGGGTGCTCATTATATGATCCTGATTATAAAGATTCACTGACCGGCGTGGATTGTTCAGGCTTGGTAAACTGGTCTTACCGCAGGATCGGCATTATTACTCCACGCGATGCTAATGACCAGTTCAAGAAAGCTCAAGCTATTAACCGACAACAGCTATTACCAGGGGATCTGGTTTTCCTGGCTAGTGCCGGCAACAGGAGCGAGGTCAGGCATGTGTTGATCTATGCCGGCGGGGAAGAGATGATCGAGGCCCCAAAAACAGGGGAACGGGTAAGAAGGATAACCTTCCAGGAAAAAATCGGATTGCCTTTAAGTAAATTGCGTCATGGCCAGCGGGTACACGACAAAGTAGTCTATTTCGGAACATTTTTCAGGAAAAAATAATACGGGACGGGAATTGTATGGATGAAGGGCTTAATTTAAATGAACATATACGGGATATCCAGGAAATCTCTATTGCCATAGATTCCTGGGATGATATCTTTTCTGATTTTGATCCCAGTCCCTTGGAGCTGCGGGTGTTGTCCGAAGACTTTCTTTTTGAATTACGCAAAAGATACCGTGAAACACAGCGGGGGAATTATATAATCACTCTTTATGCGCCGATCTCGCTCAAAGATGATAATACGGAACGGATCGTCATTAAACGGCTGAAACAATATTTTAAATTCAGGTTTTTGTCATTGACCAGGGAATTAAATCACCATCGCGCTAAAGGAGGATTATTCATTGTCCTGGGTGTGGGTGCTCTGGGGACCATGTCCATGGTTACATTTTTTAAACTATTGAGCCAATTACAGATAGAATTGTTAGGAATTGTTTTAATTCCTTTGGGTTGGTTTGGCATCTGGGAAGGCTTTTCCCGGATCATCGAACCAGCGCCAAAACTGACGCAGGATCTTGAACTGTACAGTAAATTAGCTAAAGTTACGATTAAGTTTAAATATGCTGGCCAGGTCAAATAAGGAGTCTTGATGAAAAAACTTATTGTGATAGGAATAGTAATAATACTGGGCTTAGGTATAGTTCTGATCTATCTTAATGATCAGTATTCTAAAACAGCGGAAACCATGCCATCTGTATCAGCTGGCGCCAGCCTGGGTGGAAATACGGACAAGATAAAATTGATTTCCAATGGAGAAAAAGTGGACCTGAAACAGTATCTGGTAAAAGATTATGTAGTGGTTTTTGATTTCTATGCTGATTGGTGCGGTCCCTGCAAGGTTTTGGGTCCGAAAATAGAAGAATTGGTAAATAAGGATAGTAAGCTGTTGTTGCGCAAGATCAATATAGTTAATTGGAGTAGTGATGTTTCAAAGCAGTATCTGATCCAGTTCGTACCTAATGTAAGAGTATATAACACGCAGGGGCAACTAGTCGGAGAGCCAACTCCAGACTATGATGCGATCGTGCAATATATAGGACAAGCTAAAAAATAATTAACCATACCACTGATGAAAAGGGGGAATCTGTGAAGAATTTAAGTGAAAAAGAGGCTTATGATGTCGCTATGAATTTGGAGGAAGAGGGCATTCGCTTTTATGAAGTCTGCGCTGACCGGGCAATTAATGCCGAGTCCAAGCATATATTTCTGCAATTAGCCGGTGATGAGCGGGAGCATTTTGATACTTTTAAGAAACTACAGGACGAACTAGGTGCTGCGGGAGATAGAACCGTAGGTAATAATGAAGAAGTACGTTTATTTTTAGCTAATCTGGTGAAGCCTGGCGTTTTCTATGACCTTAAACATATTCCCCGTGCGAGCATTACCTCCTTAAGTGAATACGAAGTAGTCCATATCGGCATCCAAACGGAAAAGGATTCTATCCTTTTTTATACCGAAGCTTGGCATAACAGCGCGAACAGTAAGAGTAAGAGAACTTTTAAAAAAATACTCCTGGAGGAAAGGCGGCATTTGAATATTTTGATCGAGCGGTTGATGAGCTTAAAACAGCTAAAAAAATAGACCTTTAGCGCTGCGGAGGATCCATGAAAATCATAATCATAGGAAATGGCGTCAGCGGAATAACAGTGGCGAAGTTTTTCCGGACCCAGAACGAAAACGCCGAAATAACTATTTTTAGCGAAGAAAATGACCATTATTATCCACGGCCGATATTAATCGAATTTCTGGCTGGCCGGGTAAAACGCGAGGAAATATATTTTTATCCTCCGGCCTGGTATGAGGAAAAGAAAATTAAAGTTGAGCTCGGGAAAAAAATAGTAAAAATAAATGAAAAATTAAAAAAGATAGAGTTAGAGAACGGAGAACAGCAGGCTTATGATTGCCTGGTGCTGGCTAATGGAGCCAGAAGTAATATCCCTCCGTTGGAAGGATTTAAGAAAAAAGGTTGTTTTGGATTGCGGACCATTAATGATGCGCAAGGAATATTGGAATATCTAAGTATCCGGGGATCGGCGAACGATTCCGATAAAAGAAAAGCCATTATTCTCGGTGGCGGTTTTTTAGGATTAGAAATTGCCTATGCCATGTTAGGGGCGGGATTAGAACCAACAGTCATTGAACAGAATAGTGGTCTCCTGCCCCGGCAGATCGATACTCAAGGTTCGGATATTTTAAAGGCCAAACTGGAGAGCATGGGGATTAAGTTCAAACTTGAGTCCGAATGCGTAACTGTTAACGGCAATAACCAGGTAGAAAGCGTTACGATAAAAGGCGGCGAGATACTCTCGGCGCATATCGTTATCCTGGCGGCTGGTATTTATCCCAATATTGAGCTGGCGAAAACCGCGGGATTGAAAGTAAACAAGGGCGTGTTAGTCAATAAATTTTTGCAAACTGATGATGAGTATATTTATGCCTGCGGCGATGTTGCCGAGTTCGATAGCCGGGTATACGGTATAATTCCCGTAGCCCTGGCCCAGGCCCAAACTGTGGCTTTTAATGCTCTTAATGGGCCTAAGCTGGTGTACAAGGGAGTCCTACCCAGCACTACCTTAAAAATTGCGGGGATTGACCTGGCTTGCTTAGGTGATTCTAATCCTCCTGCCAGTGCTTATGAGGTTATGCGCCGGTCAGATCCGGAAAAAGGAAGATATATTAAGCTTTTAACCAAAGCCAATAAAGTAGCCGGGATCATATTGATCGGTGACCGAAAAGATATTTTACCCTGGACCAAGATCATCAACCAGAAAATTGACATTGGACGGGTCAAAGATTCCATTTTAAGTGAAACTTTTGATATGTCCCAACTATTACAAAACAAATCCTAAACTCTAATATCTAAGCTCAAAACAATATCAAATGCTCAAAATCCGAATATTTAAAAGGTTTAGAATTTAGTGTTTAAGGTTTATTTAGAAATTGTAGGTGAGCTATGGCCAAGGATCCAGTATGTGGTATGGATGTAGAAGAGAAACCTTCTGCCCAGCAGATAGAATATAAAGGGCGGAAATTCTACTTTTGTTCTCCTGGTTGTAAGAGTAAATTTGAACATGATCCGGAACAGTATTTATCAAAATCTGCGGTCGGATCCATGGAACCAGAAAGCAAAAATGATAACCATCCCCAGCCTGCTTCGCTGAATAAGATTAACATTGGTATTACCGGGATGACCTGTACTTCCTGCGCGCGCACTATTACCAAATCTTTGTCAGCAGTGCCGGGAGTGATCCGGGCCAATGTGAATTTTGCCAGTGAGAAAGCCCTGATAGAATATGATCCCACCCAAACTGATAAAGAAATATTGTACCGGGCGATAGAAGATTCTGGTTATGGGGCAGTCCAAGAAGAGCAGATCGCAGATATAGAAGAGATATACTTCCGGCAAGCCAGGATACGCCTGGTATTGGCTTGGGGATTTACCATTCCGGTAATGCTGCTCATGGCCGCTGAAATGGTTCTGAAAGTAAAAGTACTGAATTTGAACTGGTGGTACCTGATTCTAGCTTTTCCGCCGGTGTTCATTGCCGGTTGGCGTACCCATCGCGGTGCCTATAATTCGGTGAAATTCCTGAACTTGGGAATGGACAGCTTGATCTCCATGGGAACGCTGGTATCGTATAGTACCGGCCTAGCCCATTTAATGTTCCCGCAGATGCATTCATATGCTCCTGTTGCCGCTATGATCATATCCTTTCACCTGGTAGGAAAATACCTGGAAACATTGACTAAAGGAAAAGCTTCGCAAGCGATCAAGAAACTACTGAAACTGGAAGCAAAAACCGCTCGTTTACTGGTTAATGGCCGGGAACAAGAAGTTCCCTTAAGCGAAGTGAAAATAGGGGACATCATGCTGGTAAAACCAGGCGAAAAGATCCCCACAGATGGCGAAGTGATATCCGGGATTTCCAGCGTGGATGAATCTATGGCTACAGGTGAATCCATGCCAGTGACCTGCCAGGCCGGGGATAAAGTGATCGGCGCGACCCTTAACCAGGAAGGGATACTGCAAGTTAGAGCCACTAAAATAGGACAGGATACTTTCCTAGCTCAGGTCATTAAATTAGTGGAAGAATGCCAAGGATCAAAGATCCCGATCCAGGAACTAGCCGATAAAATAACCGGGTATTTTGTGCCGGTAATTTTTGGTATTGCCTTATTAACTTTTATTATCTGGCTGGTCATCGCTAATGTATCAGCAGCCATATATAGTACCGTAGCTGTGCTGGTGATTGCCTGCCCGTGTGCTTTGGGTTTGGCTACCCCCACCGCTTTAATGATGGCCAGTGGCCTGGGTGCCCAGCATGGTATCCTGATCAGGAATGGTGAAGCTATCCAAACTCTGGGCAAGATCCAGACCGTAGTTTTTGATAAAACAGGCACTATTACCAAAGGCCGGCCAGAGGTAACAGATACATTCACTACGACCGGGGTCCTGCCAAATTTTATGCTAGGTATAGCTGCCAGCGTGGAAAATTATTCTGAGCATCCTCTAGGCTTGGCGATAGTGAAAAAGTCACAAGAAATAAATATAAATCTGTTAGCTGTTGATAAATTTAGCGCGGTTATCGGCAAAGGGATTAAAGGAGAAATAGAAGGCAAAAAAGTGTTTGCCGGCAGCCGCAAGTTTTTACAGGAAAATAATTTTGATAGTTCGTCACTGCAAGGCGATATTGATCGTTTGGAACAAGCATCCCGTACTATTGTCCTGGTAGCATTTGCGGATAAAATTCTCGGCGGATTTGGGATCAGCGATCCCCTGAAAGAAAATTCGGCAGGCAGCATCAAACAGCTGAGATCCTGGGGTATTAAGACCGTGATGCTGACGGGGGATAACCAGCAAACCGCACAGTCTATTGCCAGGCAGGTTGGGGTTGATGAAGTAGTGGCCGAGGTGTTTCCTGAACAGAAAGTGCAGAAAATAAGGGAGTTACAGGCCGGGAACATACTGGTGGCCATGGTTGGCGATGGGATCAACGATGCTCCGGCTTTAAAACAGGCTAATGTCGGAATTGCTCTGGGGACAGGGACAGACATTGCTATTTCCGCCAGTGATGTAACCCTGGTCAAAGGAAACCTACAGTCAGTAATTGGGGCGATGATCTTATCCCGGGAAACATTCAGAAAAATAAAACAAAACCTGTTTTGGGCTTTTTTCTATAATGTACTGTGTATCCCCCTGGCGATGATGGGCTTATTACATCCTGTGGTTGCTGAGATAGCGATGTTCGCCTCATCTTTAAACGTAGTAGGTAATTCACTGCGGTTAAGAAAAATAAAAATGGAGTAATAAATAAATGAGTTTAATAGATAAATTTTTTATCTTGTATCACAGCTTGTTGGTTTTTGCCAATGATAAAAAAGCGGTACGCGCTTTAGGCAATTACCGGGATAATATGTCTTTTAGCGCGCTTTCCCGGGCGGTAAAAAGTGAGGATCCGGAGATCAGGATACTGGCTTTGGAGAGCTTGAGCCGGCTGGGATTAAAAGCCACGATACCATTATTCGTCACTGCCCTAAAAGATCATAACCGCCTGGTCAGTATAGCGGCTTCTAATGTACTGATCAGGACCGGGAAAGAAGCAGTCCCTGTTTTGATCGAAGACCTTAAGCATGAGGAATTTGAGCAAAGGGCCCAGATCATCGAAATACTGGGCAAGATCGGGGATACTAATGCCATTCCCGCTCTAACTCCCCATATCAAGGAAGAGGAAGCGGTAGTACGCTTGGCGACAGCGTTAGCTTTGGCCAGAATAGGGGACAAAGGAGCTATCTCACTGATCTTGCAGGGTATTAAAGATAATAGGATATATTTCAGTTTTTCCCCCGGAGGATTAGAAGATGATCTCAAATCCATGGACCTGTTCAGAAAACTTTTTGCTGCCTATCCATTAGCCATGTCTAACCACTTGGAAGCTAAAAGGATCCTGCTTAAATTACTCGATACAAATTATGGCTGGACCAGGTGTTTCATTATCAGGATGTTTGCCGATATCGGCGCGTTGGAAGATATTCCGCGTATTGCCGTTATGATCAAGGATGAAGATATATGGGTACGCCGAGCCGCTGTGGAAGTATTAGGCGCGATCGGCAATGACTCAGCTATCCCGATATTGATCACCGCTGCCAATGATAGTGATAGCTGGGTACGTTCTTCGGCGCAGGTCAGCTTGGACAGGATCAAAGCCAGGAAAGCGGAATCCCGGTGAAGCTGCAAAAAAAGACAGAAAAGGTCATCGCTTTATTGAAAAAAGAATATCCCACTGCCAAGATCGCTCTTCACTTTTCCACGCCTATGGAATTACTGATAGCGACGATCCTTTCCGCACAGTCCACGGACCTGACCGTTAATAAGGTCACGCCGCCGATTTTTAGTAAATATAAGAACGTCAATGCTTATGCCAGGGCCGATCTTAAAGAATTGGAACAGGAGATATATTCTACCGGCTTCTATCATAATAAGGCCAAAAATATTATAGCCGCGGCGAAGTTATTAATAGAAAAATATCACGGGGAAATTCCCGCTACAATGGAAGAAATACTGGAATTGCCGGGAGTAGCGAGGAAGACTGGCAATATCGTTTTGTATAACGCTTATGGCGTGATTGCCGGGATTCCGGTTGATACGCATGTCCGCCGGCTTTCCCAACGCCTGGGCTTGACCAAAAACAATGATCCCGAAAAGATCGAGCAAGACCTGATGAAGCTGGTGCCCCGGAAACTTTGGGGTAAGTTTTCGTATCTTCTAATTGATCATGGCCGGAAGATCTGCGACGCCAAGAAACCAAAATGTCCGGCTTGCGTCCTGAATAAGCTCTGCCCGAGCTATAAAGTGTTCTTTCCTTGATATTATAGGCTCGCTGTCTCGCTGAGTCATTCCGAAAAGCGAGTCGATTTCCCCGGCGCGGAAATCGCTCTCTATCTCGCTTGAGTTCTCCCGCAAGGCGGGAGGAAAAGAGTCCATGCCAACTCAAGCTTCCGAAGGTTTTCTCCATGACATTCAGCGGCCGCGCTCGCCTATTATCTCAAGTAACTGGGGGTGGCGAGGGTTTGATTTGTAAGAATTTTATATCAAGGAATATTAAATGGTTTTAGAAGAATATAAGAAGAAAAGGGATTTTAGGAAGACCAAAGAGCCGGAGGGTATGCAGTCTGCGGCTCGCGGCAAAGGTTTGATCTATGTCATCCAAAAGCATAACGCGAGCCATTTGCATTATGACTTGCGGCTGGAAATGGGTGGGGTGTTGAAAAGCTGGGCCGTGCCGAAAGAGCCTTCACTAGACCCGGCAGTCAAACGTCTGGCTGTAGCGGTTGAAGATCATCCCCTGGGGTATGAAAAATTTACTGGCACTATCCCGGATGGCGAATATGGAGCCGGCACAGTAGAGATTTGGGATCAGGGGACATATCAACTACTAGAGAAAAGTGATAAAGCTTATAGTTTGGAAATTAATGGCAAGAAATTAAAAGGTTTGTTTTACCTGGTAAAATTAAAACCAGGGGAAGATACAAAAAATTGGTTCTTCTTTAGGAAGAAATGATTACACAGATTAAGAAAAGCAGATTACACAAATTAAGAAAGATCAGAGTGGCAGTAGCCATGAGCGGTGGAGTCGATTCCTCAGTAGCTGCGGCCTTGTTGCAAAAACAGGGATATGAAGTAATTGGTCTTACTATGCAGCTCTGGCCGCGTGAAACTATAGCCGATGGGGAAACCAGTTGTTGTGGTATCGGGGCGATAGAAGACGCAAAACGGGTTGCTGCAAAATTAGGTATTCCTCATTACGTGATCAATTGCCGCGCCTTATTTGAGCAAAAAGTCATTCGTGATTTTTGCCGTAGTTATAAAAATGGGCAGACGCCAAACCCGTGTATCAGGTGCAATCAACTGGTAAAATTTGAATACCTGCTGCGACAGGCGAGAAAACTCGGCGCTACATATCTGGCTACCGGTCATTACGCTAAAATAAAATACAACCGTAAAAGCAGGGTCTATAACCTGGTAAAAGCGAAAGATCCCAGGAAAGACCAGTCCTATTTTCTTTATACCCTGACGCAGGACCAGCTCAAACATATCCTGTTTCCCCTGGGGAACCATACCAAAACAGAGGTCAGGGCTTTGGCCCAAAAAAGCGGATTGCCTACTGCCTATCGGCCGGAAAGCCAGGAGATCTGTTTTATTCCGGATAATGATTATCGACGGTTCCTGAAAGAAAAAATTGGCAGTACTATAAAAAAAGGATTAATAACTGATGTCACCGGGAAAAAATTAGGCACGCATCAAGGGTTGCCGTTCTATACTATCGGCCAGCGCAAGGGATTAGGTATTGCCGCGGCTCACCCTTTATATGTTAAAGCGATCAATAAAAAGAAAAATGTTTTGGTGGTAGCTCCGGGGCGGGAAATATACCAGAAAAGACTGACCGCCGATAAAATTATCCTGACACCCTTAAAAAAATTTACCGCGCCGATAAAGGTCAAAGCCAAGATACGCTCAGCGCATAAAGAAGCCCAATGTATTATTGCGCCGCTCGGAAAAGATAAACTTAAGGTCGAATTCAGTACCGGTCAATGGGCCATAACCCCAGGGCAGGCCATAGTTTTTTATAAAGGCAACATAATCCTTGGCGGAGGTAAGATCATAAAAGCCTATGCATAATCATGAAGAGTCACAACAATTGAATAAACGCGGTCTGACTGCGGCTTTTATTATTACTTTTAGCATAATGCTGCTGGAGATCATTGGTGGTCTGGCTTCCAATAGCTTGGCTTTGCTGAGCGATGCCGGACATATGTTCACGGATACTTTTGCCTTAGGACTGAGCTTATGGGCTATTAAAATGGCGCAGAAACCACCTACCCATCATAAGACGTACGGGTATCACCGGTTGGAAATCCTGGCGGCATTGGCCAATGGGATATTACTGGCCTTGATCAGTATCTGGATATTTTATGAGGCGTACCAGCGGTTCTTCAATCCGCCGGAAATTAAAAGCGGGTTAATGCTGGTCGTCGCGATTATCGGGTTGATCGGCAATTTCATCGGGCTGACTATTCTCCAGCGATCCAGCCAAAATAATTTAAATGTCCGGGGAGCCTTGCTCCATATGCTGGGAGATACGCTATCCAGCGTAGGAGTAATTATCGGTGGTGTATTCATCGCGTTCACTGGCTGGAAAATGATTGATCCGATAGTCAGTATCCTGATCAATGGATTTATTATCCACAGCGCTTTTCAGCTGATCTTTGAAAGCGGGGAAGTATTGCTGGAAGCAGTTCCCAGGGGATTAGTCTTGCAAGACGTAGTAGCTGAAGTCAAAAAAGTGCCGGGGGTCAGGGATTTGCATGACTTACATATCTGGACCATTACCAGCGGATTACACGCTTTGAGCAGCCATATCCTGATCGATGACCAGCAGATTAGTACTGGTACAGCCATACTGCAAGAAGTGGAGGAAGTGCTGGAGCATAAGTTCGGCATAACCCATACTACATTACAGTTGGAATCTGAAGCCTGTGGGGAAAACCTTATATGTCAGGACAAGAGAAGCAAAAAAGATTAACCGCTATTTTGAAAAAAATGAGCAAGGTGTTGGTCGCTTTCAGTGGCGGAGTGGACAGCACCTTTCTTGTTTACCTGGCCAATAAAATATTACCAGGTAAAGTGCTGGCAGTGACTGCGGTTTCCGCGACGTATCCAGTGCGAGAATTAAAGGCAGCCAAAGCCTTAGCCCGGCAGATAGGAGTCCGGCACCTGGTCATCAAAACCCATGAGCTGAAAAATAATAAATTCAAAACCAACACAGCTGAGCGCTGCTACTTTTGTAAACAGGAGCTATTTGGCACTTTGAATAGAATAGCGGCTAAACATAAAATTGATTACGTAGTTGATGCTGCTAATGTTGACGATCTAGAGGATTACCGGCCAGGGTCCAAGGCTGGGCGAGAATTAGGGATCAAGCATCCTTTGCAGGAAGCAGGCTTTACCAAGGAAGATATCCGAAAACAGTCTCGCAGTGCTGGCCTGCCGACCTGGAATAAACCGGCTTTGGCATGTTTAGCTTCACGTATCCCCTACGGTACTGAGATCAATAGTAAGACTCTGGCCAGGATAGACCTGGCTGAAAAATATTTACAGGCGTTTGGATTACGGCAATTAAGAGTAAGGGATTACGGGACAATGGCCAGGATTGAAGCAGAGCCGCCAGATTTTACGAAAATCATGAAAAACAGGAAAAAAATAACTGGATATTTCCAGAAATTGGGATATTTTTATATTACCTTGGACCTGGTAGGGTACAGGATGGGAAGCCTTAATGCTGAGTTGCCAGCAAAGGAGATCAGGTAATCAGGAGACCGGGAAGAGGATATCAGGAAATCAGATTATCAGGTATTTCCCTGATTCCCTGGTACTCTGATATACTGATAAACGTATTTAAGATTGACTAAGTACTTGCAAAAATGCTTCAACAACAGCGGCATCAAATTGGGTGCCACTGTATTTTTTTAGTTCAGCTATAGCGATATCTTGACTTAATCCTTTACGATAAGGACGGTCTGTGACCATAGCATCATAGGTGTCGGCCACACAGAGGATCCTAGCCTCCAAACTGATGGCTTCTCCCTGTAATCCGTCCGGATAACCTCGCCCGTCTATGCGTTCATGATGATGTTTAATAGCGGCGATTATTCGCGAGGAAAGGCCGATTGGACTTACAATTTTCGCGCTCATCGTCGAATGGCTTTTCATTAAAATGTATTCTTCATCAGTTAATTTTCCAGGCTTGTTTAAAACCGCTTCCGGGATCCCGATCTTGCCAACATCATGCAATAAGGCTGCCTGTTTGATGACTTCTACGGATTCATCATCCAGATTCATGATATGGGCAATGGAGAGCGCATATTCTCCCACCCGGTCTACATGACCAGCGGTATAGTGGTCTTTGGCATTGATCGCCTCGGTCAGGGCATTGATCGCTCCCATAGAGGCGTCCCGTAGTTTTTTAAACATCTGGGCGTTATCGATCGCTACTGCTGCCTGGGAAGCAAAAATTTCAAAGATGTATTGATTATCCATGTTGAAAAAACCAGTTTCTTTTTGATTAATGGCTTCCATTACTCCAATGATCCTGTTTTTAACTTTTAATGGCACACAGAGGATGCTTTTTGTCTTGAATTGGGTAGAATCATCGAATTTTGAGGCAAAACGATGGTCTTTGGATACATCATCAATGATCAGGGGCACGCCTGTTTGAGCCACATATCCGGCAATACCTTCACCTATTTTTACCCGGATCTGTTTGATCTGCTCTCTTTTCTCACCCAAAGCGACATCAAAATATAGTTCCTGGGAAGTATCATCAAGCAGCATTAAGGAGCTGGCTTCTGAGCATACCACTTTTGACGCCAAGGTCATGATCAGATTCAATAATTTATCCAAGTCCAGAGTAGAGATAATGATCTTATTCAGCTCTAGTAACATGGATAATTCTTGGACACGTTGTTCTAAGGCATCGAGATCTTTTTGTTCCATAACGATATTATACAACAGAGTTAATGAATCCTCAAGAATTTCTTGCAAAATGTTTGTCTTTGGGATATAGTAAAAACATTCCCAGCAAATATATTATCTCCAGAGGATACCCATGAATAAAGCAATTATCAATGTGTGGCTAATGCAAGAACATGAGCACTTATTTAAAAATACCATTGTGCCTGAATTCAAGCAATTACACCCGGATATCGATTTGATCTTAACCACAACCAGCTGGCATTTTTTATGGGATAAAGTGGTTATGTTCTCTAAAAGAAAACAAGGTCCGGATGTCCTGCAGATTGGCAGTACTTGGAATGGCGTTCTGGCGGAAATAGGAGCATTGAAGGACATTACGGTAAACTTGGCTAATATCGGAGGATTGGATATTTTTATCAAAGAAGCGGCTAAAACTTGCATTTTCCCGGAAACAGGCCATGTTTCCTCAGTCCCCTGGTATTTGGATACCAGAGCATTGTTTTATCGCAAAGAGATATTGGATATTCATGGTTTTACCGCGCATGATATAAGTAGCCTGGAAGGATTGGAAAAAGTTTGCGCAACGGTGCACAATTTCAAAGCTGGAGACAGGACAGTAGCTGCTTTCGGGCTATCCGGACAAAAAGATGCCCAATTGGTTCATTCTTTGGCTCCCTGGATCTGGAATAACGGTGGAGATTTTATGACTCCTGACGGGAAAAAAGTCAGTTTTAACGCGCCCGCGGCTTTACAAGGACTGGAAGCATACTTTAATTTTATTAATACTTATTGTGACAAAGCTTCGATCATGCAAAGTTATGAAACCTTCCTGGATAGTTTTTTCCGCAAGGGAAATTTTTGTCTGGCTTATACCGGCCCCTGGGTAAATAATACCTATCTTAATCCCAAGCATGAGTCCTATAATCGCATCAGTAGCCATATCGAAGCGGCGTTAATGTCCGGCGGCCCGGGAGGAAGGTTCACATTTTTAGGAGGTAGTAACCTAGCTATTTCAGAATTTTCCAAACACCCGAATGAAGCCTGGGAATTGGTCAAGTTCCTGGCCCAATTGCCGGTACAGGAAAAATTCTGTGCTGTTAATCATCAACTGCCAAGTCTAAACGATGCGTACAAACCCAAAGTTGGCATAGATAACAGTCCGCAAAAAATATTCCGGGATGCTGTCCAGCATGGCCGGAGTTTGCCTAATAGTCCTAATTGGGCGCAGATCGAAGATATTCTGATAGAATACGTCCATCGGGTATTGGTCAGTATTGCCGAAGGTATATATACGGTAGACCTGCTGCGGGAAAGCATCCAGGAAGCAGCCGCTAAGAGTGCGATGCTTTTAGCGCAGGAAGAACAATGGCGTAAGGAGAAAAATTGACAAGAGCGGTTATCAGCGTCTGGTTGACTCATGAGCATGAACAACTGGTGCGCAATACAATTGTGCCGGATTTTAAGAAGAAATATCCTTCCATTGACGTGGCAGTGACGACAACCGGTTGGCGTTTCTTATGGGAAAAGGTAGCTATGTTTTCCAAGAAGAAACAAGGGCCGGATGTGCTGCAATTCGGCAGTACCTGGAATGGGGCTTTGTCCCAGTTAGGGGCTTTACGTGATATTACCAGCCAAGTCAATAAAATGGGCGGCCTGAATAGTTTTGTGCCAGCTAGTGCCAGGCTGTGTACTTTTCCCGGCAGCAATAAGATTTCCTCTGTGCCCTGGTATGTGGATGTGCGGGCTTTGTATTTCCGCAAAGATGTACTGGATGAACATTTAGTAGCCAGCCGTGATCTGGAAACATTGGACGATCTGATCCGAATATGTGAAAAAGTACATAATACCAGGATAGACAATAAAGAAGTTGCGGCTTTTGGCGTGTTTGGCAGCAAGGATTCCCAAATTGTACATAATATTGCCCCCTGGATCTGGAATTATGGCGGTCACTTTTTACGCGCAGATGGGAAAGAAGCCGCTTTTCATGAACCAGCGGCGTTAAAGGGGTTGGAGATCTATTTTAACCTGATCAATATTTACAGCAAGCCAGACCTGTTGGGGCAGAATTATGATGCTTTTGTCGATGCTTACGCGGTCAAAGGAGAATACACCTTTGCCTACTTAGGTCCCTGGTTGAATAACACGCACCTTAATCCAAAATCTCCAACATATAATAAAATAAGCGCTAGTATTCATCCTTTAGTCATGCCGTCAGGTACAGCCGGGCGTTTCACCTTTATGGGTGGCAGTAATTTAGCGATTTCTTCTTTTGCTCATCATCCTGACGAAGCCTGGTCTTTTATTGAATTTCTTATGCAGCGCAAAGTTCAGGAACAATTCTGTGCCGCTAATAATCAGCTGCCTAGTTTATTGGACTGCTATACGCCTACCTTCCTTATGGATACAACGCGTAATAAGGTATTTAAAGAGTCAGTGCGTTACGGGAGAGGTTTCCCGAATAGTCCTTGCTGGGCACCGATCGAAGATATCCTGATCGATTACGTCTATGATATTTTTATAGCTATCAGATCGAAAAGTTATTCGAAACAAGTATTAAAAGAAAAAACTGAAGAAGCAGCCATGAAATGTAATGCCATTCTCAAAAATCATAATATTTAAGCCAGGAGGTAGATATGACCAGGGATTATACAAAAATACTATCCTTAGCTTGCTTTGTGGTTATGCTGGCCGGGTGCGGGGGCGTGCAGTTGCAGGTTATGCCTAAAGAAAAATTATCTGCTAGTATTAAGACTATTGCTATCCTGGAATTTGCTGATGTGCGGCAAGCCAAGGAAAAAGAGGCCCACGACAACCCCGCCCCGATTATTCAGGAAAAAATAATCAGTGCGTTAGTTAATCAGGGTATGTTTCGCGTGATCGAGCGTCAGCAACTGGAAAAAATTATAGCCGAACAAAAATTACAAATGTCCGGATTGATCGATAATAGCAGCGCGGTTGAGATCGGAAAAATACTGGGAGCAGATGGCATTATGGTCGGCAGTATCACTGAATATGGGCGTACTATCTATCCCAAAGCGAGATTAACCGTTAATGTACGGGTGATCGAGGTTAAAACCGGCCTGATCAAATGGGCTACGGAAATAAAAGGGCGAAAAGCTAATTATGCTTACCCCATAGAATTATTGAAAGATATTATTGATGAGACAGTGGCCAAAATAGTCGCGCAAATACAATAAAAGCTGCTGAATGCTAAATGCTGAAGGCTGAATAAAAGAGCAATAAAAAACAGGTTCTGATTTTCAGAACCTGTTTTTCTTTTAGCTTCCAGCATCCAGCTTCTAGCAGTTCTTACTGTATTTCCGCGGTTATGCTGCTGTTGGTTACAGCGGTTACTTTTACTTTTAGTCCTTCAATTTTGGTTTCCAGTTTTTGGGCGATGGCAGAGATATTCTCTATTTCTGATCCCACCTTAATATCAGCAGATCCATTGGCAAAGCTTTCCGTTTGCGTATATTTGACTTCGATCATGTTCTGCAAGCCTTTAATGACTGTGTTCAGCTGGTTTAGAGTAGCGACATTCTTGACGCTGAGCGAAACAAAATTAAATGTTTTCAAGCGTTGATCCAACACTCTGGTCAGGTCTTCAGCCGCGACTGCGGCAGCGCGTTTCAGGGATTCCCTGCTCGCTGCTTCGCGGGTAGTGCTTACACCGCCGCTGGAAAAAGAATTACTGTAGATCAAGACTGATTGTTTGATCTTAAGGACTTTAAAACTTATAGACGCTCGATACGAAATCATGCCGTTCAATCCCTGGTCTGTGTTAAAGGAGGAGGTGGCATTGCCGGTGATAAGAATATCGGCTTTGATCATTTCCCCAACTTTTTTTTGCTGTTCCAGGTTACTGAGAAAATTATCAGCATTCAGGTTTTTCGCGGCGGTGGCGATCTCATTGATATCTATTACTTTATATTGCAAACCCAGTAGCTTGTCCGCCAGGATCATTTCGCTGACGCTGTCAGTATCAGGCACCCCGTCGATCCGGTCCATGATCACTACCCCTATACGCAGGTTTGACGTAGTAGGGGCGGGGGGAGCTAGCAAACCTAGAATATTAAGATCTTTATTAACCGCCTCAATTTTAACCAAAGCTTCAATTTTGGTCTTATAAAAATCGCCTTCCCGCCCTTCGCTGAGGATCTTATATTTTTTTATGTAGCCATTGGTTTTAGAAAGGATCTGCTGGTCTACCATGATCGCTTTTTCTACCTTGGTAGCGGCATTTACATATACGCCTACGGTCATCTCCACGGCGTTCCGTTGCGCTTCACCTAAGGCGCGTTTCTTGGCATCCAGAATATCATTATTGATCACTGCCGCCAGGCCTTCAGCCTGTACCACTTCAGTAATTTCTTTTTCTTCCTTGCTCTTGTTGGCTACGTCTTTAATATTTGGCCGACTAGTGGCGCAGGCGCATAAAAACAGGCTGGCTGATAATACCACGCAAATTACTTTTTTCAAATTAGGCCTCCTTAGTGTAGTAGGACTACACCACACTATCCTACTTAAAGCTCATCTTGGTCATTTGTGCCAGTCTTTTCTTAGAGAGACGCAGAGTTATAATACAACCGTCATCAGCAGTCCATTCAGTTTTAATAACTTCTGCTCCTTTGACCGATTCGTTAACCCGGGCGGAGATACTGGAATCTTTTTCCATGGCTTGGGAGACAGTGATACCGCCTTCAATTTGTAATCCCTTTATAATCCCGACCATTTCATATTGGGCCATGGTAATAGCAGCAGTGCGGCTAGTGGCCATTTTCTGCGTCTTGTTGTCCATCTTCTGGTCAGCGGCTCCGATGCCGATAGTTTGGATAAAATCATTATCCTGTATTTCGCCATCCATGGTTTTCTTTAGTTCCCCACCTTTAGTATGGGTTTGAACGCCACTACAAGCGTTCATTAATAAAAAGCTTAACCCCAGTAATATAACCAGCGCTTTCTTCATACGAACCTCCTTAATTAAAATACAGGTACTTTTTCTGTTTCTATTTTACTCCCGGTGTAAGGTGTTGTCAATATGAAAACAGACAGTTATTACTGGTGTCCCTGCCTGCCGATGTATCAGTGGCGGGTGAAGTCTGGTGTCTGGAGACTTTGGCTAAGCTGTTGGAGCCTTTCCTTTTTTATTTGTTCAAATTGGGTCATGAGTGGTCTAGGAATAGAAGAAGCCTCTGGCAGCTTAAGGGCCAGGAAATTGATAAATTGACGCCCCTGCATGAGACGAAAGTCCAAGTGCGGACCGGTGGAAAGCCCGCTGGAGCCAACGTATCCGACGACTTGTCCCCGTGATACTCTGGTCCCGCTCCTTATTCCCTTAGCGTATTTGCTAAGGTGGCCGTAGGTAGAAGTATAACCATTAGGATGCCGTATTTTGATAAACCGCCCAAAGCCGCCTTCCCAACCGGCAAAAAGAACAGTGCCATCCCCAATTGTCGCTACCGGAGTGCCAGTGGGAGCAGAGTAGTCTATACCCAGATGGGGACGGTAGATCTTCAGGATCGGGTGCCACCGGCGACGGGTAAAAAAAGAAGAAATACGGCGGTAATTCAATGGTGACCGCAGGAAGGCTTTACGCAGGGATTTACCATCGGCAGAATAATAGTCCTTGTGCCCGGAGTTTTCTTCAAAAAAGACAGCCAGGTGCTCTTGCCCGCTGTTGATATAACGGGCAGCAAGGATTTGGCCATTCTTGACAAACTTGCCATTAGCATAATATTTTTCATACACTACAGCAAAGGTATCATCAATGCGCGGATCGGTTAAAAAGTCTATTTCATAACTAAAAATATCGGCGAAGCCCATGACCAGTTCCGGGGATTCTCCAGAACTTGTCATTGCTTCATAAAGATTGGTTTTAATGGAGCCCTGTATAGTGGCTGTCTTTTTTTCTAAGGGGAGGTCTACTTTATTGACCAGATAGTTTTGCTGGTTATCCAGAGATATCTCATATTTGGTAACCGGGTTGGCATGATAGACAAATTTGCTAAAAGAGCCGGTATCTTTTAAAGTGGTTATCTCATATATATCGCCTGCTTTGCATTTGCGTAGGTCAACAATAGTACCCATCGCTTTTATGATCGATCTCACTTGGATGTCGGTCAAGGCTGTCTCTCCCAATGAACTGCTCAGGGTATCGCCTTCACCTAAGGTATAGGTTTGAGTTTGCAAGGGAGGATGCTTCCGCTGATAATCAAGATGAGACCAATACGCAATGCCTGCTCCGATAACTATTAAAACCACTACCAGTAGTATGATCAATAGTTTTTTATTCATAAAACTATATGTATATTTTCTTTTGCTTTTTGTCAAATAAAAAGATAGACAAATATTTTTAATGTTGCTATAATTTATAACATAAGAGATGAAAATGGATGCTAATTTGTAAAAATAGGAAAGCTGGAGGGCGCGATGAGGAAACTAATTCTTGCCAGTTTACTCATGATGTTAGTATTAAAAGATTTGGCTGGAGCTGCGGATTGGCCAATGTTCCGTCAAAATGCCGGGCATACCGGTTATATAGAAGAACCCCTAGGAAAAATTTGGAGTTATCCTACTAGTAAAGAGATCGTATCCAGCCCGGCGGTTAAAGACGGGCTGGTTTTTTTTGGGGCTTATGATAAACGGGTCTACGCACTGGATGCGAAAACCGGGGAAAAGAAATGGGATTTTGTGACCGGGGATAAGGTAAAATCTTCACCAGCAGTTAGTGATGACCTGGTATTTATCGGTGGTATGGATAAAAAATTATATGCGCTTAATGCTAAGACCGGGGAAAAAGTTTGGGAGTTCTTGACTGGCAAAAAGATCGAATCCAGCCCGGTGTCCGGGGAAATTAGCTTCCTGGAAGCGCCGCCGGCAGGCGACTCTGCCAATCCAGAAGATAAGATCGAGCCAAAAAAAGTGGCCGTAAAAATAGTTTTGATCGGTTCAACCGACGGTAAACTGTATTGCCTGAAAGCCGGGGACGGTGAAAAGATATGGGAGTTTAAGGCTAATGATGAAATATTTTCCACTCCCGCGCTGAATAACGGTGTTGTGTACCTGGCTACTGGCGGCGGACGGATCTATGCCATTGATGGCAGTAGCGGTAAAACTTTGTGGGAGAATAGGAAACTAAGCGGTAATTTCCTTGAATCTTCTCCTGCGGTTACCAGCGGATTGGTCTTCATCGGCTCTACCGGCAGCCGAATGTATGCCTTGAGCGCTGATAATGGGGATAAAGTCTGGGAATTCGTGACTGAAGGCGGATATGTTTGTTCTTCTCCGGCGGTGATAAATGGCAAAGTATTTTTTGGAGCCAGTGACGCTAAAGTATATTGCTTGGCTGCTTCCAGTGGTGAAAAGATCTGGGAGTATAAAGCTGAAAAAGTGATCTATGCTTCCTCTCCAGCAGTGATAAATAACGTGGTATATATAGGATCTACGGATAACCGTTTATATGCTTTGGACGCGTCTACTGGCACTAAATTATGGCAATTTACCTGCGCTAAACCGGTTAACTGTGCGCCTGCGGTTGTTGAAGATATAGTCTATTTTGGCAGTGAAGATGGCTTATTTTATGCCCTAAACGTAAAAGCAGGGATTAAGTACTAAGTATGTTAGGTGTTCCACACTTAGAGGTCTACCCTTGAAAGTAACAGCCATCAAAGCCCTACTACAGTATCTGGAACAGGAGAGAGTGAAATATATATTCGGCATCCCTGGCGGACCGTTAATGCCGTTGTATGATACTTTGTATGATACTCCGAATATTATTCCTATCCTGGCCAAACACGAAGAGGGTGCTGCCTTTATGGCGAACGGTTATGCTCGGGTCAGTGGCGAATTAGGTGTCTGCTGCGCTACTACCGGCCCGGGGACAACGAACTTATTCACAGGTACGGCAGTGTGTTATACTGATTCCGTACCTGTTTTATTTATTACCGCCCAAGTCGCTACCGCTGCTTTTGGCAAGGGTGCCTTCCAGGAAACCACTACCCACACTATTAATGCCGTAGAAATGATGCGTTATGTTACTAAATTCAGCGCGATGCCGGTCAATGAGCATAAAATACCTGAACTGATCCGGGAGGCTATTCGCAGCGCCCTGACCGGAGCCCCCGGTCCGGTCCATGTCAATATTCCCACTGACTTTATGACCAAGGAAATTAACCACGAACTGGTTCCCAATGATTCCTACCATGTCCGTAACCATTCCTTTGACCGTGTTGCCGTAAAAGAAGCAGCCCGTTATTTATTACAAGCTCAACGGCCGGCTATGTTGATCGGTAATGGTGTTAATATTGCTCGTGCGAACCAAGAAGTGCGCGATCTAGCCGAACGGTTAATAATTCCTGTGGCCACAACTCCCAAGGGTAAGAGCGCCTTTCCGGAAAACCATTTACTTTCTTTAGGGGTTTTTGGTTTTGGCGGTACGCCGTTAGCTGATAAATATTTATTAAGTGAAGATGTGGATGTCTTGTTATGTATAGGCACCAGTTTAGGGGAAGTATCTACCCATGCCTGGGACCAGCGCTTGAATCCCCGCCTAGCGTTGATCCAAATCGATATCGATGCCGAACAGCTGGGTAAGAACTATCCGATAACTGTAGGCATTACTGGAGATGCCAAAGCCGCTTTGGCGGAAATTTTATACCAGATAAACCGTGACCTGAAGTGGCTCACTTATACACCTCGTATCAGCGCCAAAGACATTTACTTTTTCAAAAAGCAATATCAAACATTCATTAATGAAGAGAAAATGTATGCAGAAGATATACCGCTTAAACCACAACGTCTGATTAAAGACCTCCGCGATAGTTTACCCATTGATGCCATTGTCTTTTGTGATATTGGTAACCATTTAGCCTGGGCCATTCATTATTTCCAAACATATTTGCCTCAGACCTTTTTCCATAATTTTGATTTTGGGGCTATGGGTTATGCCACTGCCGCGGCTATCGGCGGCAAGCTGGCCGCCCCCAACCGGCCGGTAATTTCAATAATCGGTGATGGCTGTTTTGCCATGAATGGCATGGAAGTAGCGACTGCGGTTAATTATAATATTCCGGTCATCTGGATCGTTTTTAATGATGCCCGGTTGGGCATGGTCTATCATGGGCAGCAGCTCCAATTCAAGGAACGGTACCTGGCTTCCACTTTCCAACGGATGGATATTTCCAGGATCGCGGAAAGTCTCGGGGCCCAGGGTATTAAAGTAGAACGACCGGGAGAATTAAAACAAATCATGCCGCAGGTGTTATCAGCTAAAAAACCAACCGTAATTGATTGCACTATAGATGCTGACGAAATCCCGCCGATACAATCGCGGATACAGGCGCTTAACCGTTTCTTTGGTCGCGCACCCATTGGAGAGAAGATTCATGGCAAAAAAGATTTTTAGGTTAAAGTCTTTGTTTGAGAAGATAATACTTGGCTTGAGCCCGGTGTTGGTAGCGGCTTTAGTATTAATGGGCATATTGAATTATGACGTTGCCAAAAGTTTTATTTTCTTGTCTAGCGGCAATATATACCCGGCTGTTCCTGTAAAACTGCTGGTAATGGCATCAATCCTGGCTATATCCAGCATTACTATTATCGGGATGTTCATTATTACCCGCGTGATCCTAAAACCCTTGTATGACCTGCTCCGGAATATCCAGTTGATCAAACAAGGTATTCCCGAACCCTTGATCGAGATCAAGTCTCATGATGAGATCCGGAGAATTGCCAATACCCTTAATGAAATGACGGCTGAATTAAAACAAAATATCAGCAAACTGCAGCAAAAAATGGACCATATCGCGGCCCTCCACGAACTAAGCGAAGCCTCTTCCAAGCGTCTGGATGAAGAAAAAATACTGCGTATCGCTTTGTCTACAGGTATTAAAGGACTGGGTTTTGAGCGGGGTGTTCTATATATGGCCAATTACGAAGAGCAGGTGATCGAAGGATGCCTGAGCGTGGGCATGACTGATTTTGTCAGTGAGCGGGAAATACAAAAACGGCGCGTACCTTTATATGGGCCCGATATTCTCAGTGATGTGATCAGGCATAACCGCTCGTATAATATAGTTGATCCGGCTCATGATGTACGCTGTAACCGGCAATTTATGAGCGAAACCAAGACTAAAGCGTTTTGTCTGGTCCCGATCAGAACCAGTGAAAAAATAATCGGAATTTTTTCGGCAGATAATTATTTTAGTTCGCATCCGATCAGTGATGAACAGGTAGGCAATTTGGCGACTTTTGCCAATACCGCCGGCTTAGCGGTGGAAAATGTTCGTCTTTATAACGAACTGCAAACCAGATATGAGGAATTAAAAATACTGGATAAACTAAAGGCTAATTTTGTAGCTAACGTGACTCATGAATTAAGAACCCCGCTTACTCCGGTCAAAGGGTATGTGGATGCCCTGGTAGACGGTACTCTGGGCTATCTGCCGGAAGAGCAATTAAAAGCTCTGAATATAGTCAGGGAAAATGTCAATACTGTTATTAGCCGGGTCAATCAGTTGGTTGATTTTGCCCTTGTTGAGCAGAAAGAACTCAAAAGTGAATTACAACCGTTTGACCTGGTCAAAGTGATTCAGATATGCGCTGACAAGATCGAAACTGAAGCCGAGGAAAAAGGATTGAAGTTTTACCGCTTCTTGCCGGAAAGCCTGCCGGAAGTGAACGGTGATCCGGAGCAGATCGAAAAAGTATTGAACAGCCTGTTGCACAATGCCGTCAAATTTACGCTGGAAGGGTATATCGCGCTTAAAGTGCAGCGTAAAGATAACCTGGCCATGATCGAGATCACGGATACGGGTATCGGTATCCCCGGAGAGGAAACCGACAAGATTTTTGAGAAGTTTTATCAAGTGGACGGTAGTACCGCTCGTAAGCACGGAGGCCTGGGTATCGGCTTATCACTGGTTAAAGGTATTTTAGAAGAGCATAATTCCAGCGTCGAAGTTAGTTCGAAAGTGGGAGAAGGATCCACCTTCGTTTTCACCTTACCTATCGCCGCCAATGTCACAGATCAAAAAGCGCAATAGCGGCCTGAAATATTTAGCTTGACAAAATACATTTTGTATGATATTGTTTAGTTGTGAAAACCAAATAAGATTAATTATCTGCTCCCAGGAGGTCTCTCCGTGGCTTTCCTCCTTAAGGGAGCAGATTTTTTTATTAGGTAGCAGAGCCCAAGGGTCCGGTTATCCATATTTATTTATATTTGCGGGAAATATTTTTTCCTGATTCAAGGCACGAGGAGTACCAGCCCGCCAAAACACGTAGGCGGGTAAACGAAGAGCAACAACGAAACAGGGGAAAAGAGCCCCGCCCGTAAGGAAGGATGTCTTTGGCCGACACTGCGTCGCTCCTCCTTGACGTATCTTTAGATACGCCAGCGTCGCCGCTTCTTGTATTCGACACAAACCCATTTCTTCAAATATTAATAAATATAGACAATTTGACCCTCAAATCTCTTGCAAAAAATCGCACAACGTTGTAAAATATTCCCATCATGAAAAATGTCTATGTCGTCCTGGGATTTCACGCCCATGAAGCGAGTAAAGAAATAGGCAATCAGATCTTACAGGAAGCGGTTGACCCGGATATCAAGAAGTCGCTTCCTTTTGATAATGTTTTGGCGAAGAATGGTCCTTTGGTGCGGGATACATTCCTGGCCTTGATCCAGCTTTCCAAAAATTTTAATGTTCCCATCTGTCTCGCCGCTTCCAACGAGATCCTGATCCAGTTGCGCAATGTTGCTCCTGAAACATTTACCAAACTACGCGAAGCTTATCAGGACCGTTCCATTTACCCCATTTTAAATTTTGCCTATGAATCGCATATCCTTTTTACCAGCCCTGAAGAAGTAGCTGACGAAGTGCGCATGAATACTGAATTCATTGAAGATGTATTGGAAGTTTCGCTGGCCCGCTACGTGAAGCATAAAGGGGTATTTCCGCCGGAATGTTCCATAGACGGCAAAAAAACCAATGCTTTTGTGCAAGCCGGTTTGGAATATGTTCTGGCACCGCACCTGGAGGACCAGTTTTTTAATTTCACCGTAACCCCGCCTGGGAACGTGGGATTCACACCGTTGCAGTTTGAAAATGGGGTAGTAGTTTTTCCCCGTAACCATAAGGTTTCAGAAGGTTTATGGCAGGTACTAACCAGACTGAAACCGAAATGGGCTGCCCAACAGGGATACTTACTCGGTGAATATCCGGTATTTACCGAAGAATATATCAATGGCCAATATTTAAAGTTTCCGCTCAGCCTGCAGGAAGCTATCGACGAATATACGAAAATATTGCGGCAGGTAGTGACTGATGTGCCTGATAACGGAGTGATCTTTTCCATGCAGAAGCTGGATATGCTGAACTTCGGCGAATGGGCTTTAGGGATCATCGGTGCCGCCTGGATGAATGTGATATCCGATAATATGGCGCAGATCAGGTTTGTCACTCCTGATACTATTCTGGAAGAAAAGCAGAGATCGACATTTCCCAAGATCAAATTTGATGAGATCAGTTGGTTCCCGGAGAACCGGGTGATCGTTAATATTGACGGACAGTATCCGCCGTTGGGCGTAGCCGAATATAATGGTTATAAAGTAGGCGAGAAAATATGGAAAAGATGGCCTTTTATTTTCTGGGAACCAGGCCGGCAGGTGACTACAATTATACATTCTTTGTATAATTCATACGGTCATAAAGCCACTTCCAAGCTTAAAGTTAGGGAAATGCTGCAACAGAACATGATGACAGTAGATATAGAAGAACAATACGCGTTGCATTTACGGATGATTAAGAGGGCTAGTAACTGGACCCCGACACTGGATGAAGATCTGCTGCGCGAGGTTTTCTTGCACGCTTATTACATCTTAAGGCGCATGTCCTTGGCTAATCTTGATCCATCCCGTTTCCAGCGTATTTCTGATGAAACTCTAACCGGATTGGACGCAACCCTGGATATTCTCCTGGGACAAAGGATCTCTTTGCTGCAATCTAATATCAAAAAAATGGAACAGACCAAGATGGTCTCATACCCCCTGGCGTATACTTACCTGAACGGGGCTTCAGTCTGGAAAGACAAGGCTTCATTTGCCTTGAGAAATGCTCAAAACCTGAACCGGGCCGGGAAAAATATCAAAGACCTGGTAACCCAGCTTAGTGATTGCTGTAAAGCTGTTTCCTTGTGCTTGGATAGCGTTAAACATACGACCAAGGACCTGCCGGAAAAAGAATTTGTGTATACAGAAATGTATAAACAGCTATATAAAACATTCCCGCCGAAACTGCATGCCTCTCTGGATATGCTATTGTTTAAATAAAAAACTGATGGTGCTTGCGCGCTTGAGGAGCATATGGACACCAACATAAACCAGCCTAAAAAGCCCCCGGTACCCATTGATCTGATCAGCGATCTTTTACTGGACTTGCAAGCCACTTTAAAAGCCTTTCGTTTGTATCCTTTACAACATCCACTCCTGATAAATTCTGTCGAAAAGCTTAAAAAAGCTATCAACCAGTTTTTTAGCAACGTTGATATTTTACGTTTTCGCCTGAAACGACAATATATTTTTGTCAGCGGGCAAATGATCAATAAGGGTGATGAAATCTTGGAGAACCTGTCCCTGCAAATTTATCGGTTGGGCATTAGGGAGTTGACCTTTAGTAAGGGATTAGGAGACGATGAATTGCTTAAGTTCCTGCAATTCCTGAATACCGATCCCGCCCAGATCGCGGAAAAAGAGGGCAGTGAAGCATTTTGGGAAACGGAACATTTTACCTCTATTAAGATTAATGAAACCTTGCAACAGGAAGTCTTCCGTCTGGGCGCGTACGGTGCGGATCAGGATAAAAAATCAGGATTGGGTAATAACTTGAGCACAGTAGTTTTGCTCGCTGATTTTTTAGGTGGACAGGAGAAAAATCTGCCGCGCGAAGCTTACCAGCTATTAGGGGAATTAATGTCCAAGCCGGCCAATTTATCCGGTATGCTTGAAGCCTTGGCCCGTATCGAAAACGGGGAGCAAGGTGGAACATCAGAGCGGGAGTATATAATTAAGGCTTTTGGTAAGTTGGTAAATTTGGTACAACAACAACCCATCGAGCAGCAAAAAAATTATTACCGGCAATTAGCCCAGAGTATCACTGCTTTTAATCCCGAGACCAAGCGGATTGTTCTTGAGCATATTGCCGCCGCGGCAAAAAACGATCCGGCCTACGGTAACCTGCTGGCCGAAATAGCGGTTAATGATCTGGCCCCGCTCTTACAGGAAAAAATGAATTCCGGTAGTACTCCCGAAGAGATAACCGCTCTGATCAACGGTTTGCCCATGAGTAAACATAATAAGAATTCTCTTTTTAAAGAATTGAAAATAGCGAATGAACTGGAACTGGCTGAAAAGCCGGTTCAACCACAACCAGTAAAACAGCAACAAGTAGCCCTTAGCCCGGCGGAGGTTACGGAAATACAATATCAACTGCCGCCGGATATTAATAATATATTGGCTGACCTAAGTCATTATACGGAGCAGGAAATTAACGAAATTGATAAGCTTTCCCAGATCAATACCCCATCTCAGAGGGAAGAAACTTTCCTCCAGGTGATGACCGAGTTATTAAGGATCGAGCTCGATCCGGAAAAGCATCAAGTATTGGCCTTATTATATGAAAACAGGGTTAAAGCGCATCTGGATAGAAATGCTTTTGACTGGGCCGTGAAGTACTTGAATATAGTGCGGGACCTCTGTCAGGATCCATCTTTGTCGGTAGAAAGCCGAACCCTGATCCGGCAATTATTACTAAACTTGGGAGCTAGGGAAATTGCCCAAAAACTGGTCTATACTATCAGGACTATAGAAAAAGATGATATAGCGCATGTGCTAATCCGTGATTACTTGACTATGTTGCCCGGAGAAAGTACACCCTATCTGCTCGAATTACTGGGAGCAGAGGAGATGCTGGCGGTCAGACGGTTACTGTGTCAGGTGATTAGTGAAGTGAGCAAGGACAATATGGAATATTTATGGGAAAAATTGTCTGATCCAGACTGGCATCTGGTCCGCAATATTGTGCTTATCTTGGGGCTCATTAATGATGAGCGCAGTCTCGGACGACTTTGCGAACTATTGGGACATGAAAATTCACGGGTCCGGGTGGAAGTGATCAAAAGCCTTGGCTTAAGCGGTAATCCTCGGGTTTTTAATTATCTCCTGCAAGGACTGCATGACCGGGATGTGCAAGTAAGAAATGTGACGGTGGAATGGTTAGGTAATATGCAGGATAGGCGGGCTATACCGGTACTCTTGAAAATAGTAAAAAAATTCGATCCATTCGGTCTGTCTGCCAGCTTGAAAAGAGAAGCTATCCAATCGCTGGGCTTGTTAAAAGCCCGGGAAGCAGAATTTTTCCTGGAAAAGTTATTTCACCGGAAATGGGTTGGCTTTATCGGTCCCAGGAAGACTTTACTGCCGGAAGTGGAAAAAGCTTTGGAGCAGATCAAGGGTAAGGAAAAAAATGACTGAAAAGAAAATATCCTTTTTTATAAACCAAAATCTGCATTCTTTGGCGCGGCGGCTGCTAAAGCAAATTCCCGCGGCTATCAAAAATGCCCAACTTTATCCCCTTGACCACCCGTATTTTGTCCATTCGTTGTCACTAGTCCAGGAAACCTTAACCGGGCTTTTTAAATACCGGCCAGAGGTTACCTTTACGATGATAGAGAATGAATTGTATTTTGGGAATATGGCCTTAGTGGAAGATACTTTAAACTTGCGCCAGTTCATCGAAGAACTCGAAAAACGGAAGATCAACAGCTTAACTTTCCTGGTCGCGGTCACCCGTGATGAATTGATCGGATTTATGCAGGTCTTAGGACGAGAAGCGGGTGATAATTGTAATTCAGCCCTGGTCGCGGATAAATTAAGAGAAAAAGGCATTAACAATATCCAGCTTGGTACCGTGCTCCAGTCCGAGGCAATTGCCGGTAAAGAAGGCGTCAGCCGTAAAGTGATAAGGTTTGACGCTCAAGCCAGGAAAAAGTCTCAAGGTATGTTTTTCGGCAGTATTGGGGTAATTAAACAAATTATGAATAACGTGGAAAATAATCAAAGCTTTAACTTGGATAATGTGCACAAAGTAGTTACTGATATTGTCAGCGTGATCGATAATGATGATAAATATCTCTTGGGTTTAACCACGATTAAAAACTATGATGAATATACTTTTAACCATTCTGTGAATGTGGCTATCTTGTCTTTATATCTGGGTAAACTGCTGGGCCTGGATTCAGAGCAATTGCGTCTGCTGGGAGAAGCCGCAATGCTGCATGATGTCGGGAAAGTGCGTATTCCCAAGGAGATCCTCAATAAACAGGGCGCATTAACCTCAGCCGAATGGAAAATAATGGAAAGCCATACCGTGGAAGGGGCTGAGGTGCTAAGCAAGGTAACAGGGATAAGTGAGTTCAGCTTAGCTGTTGCTTTTGAACACCATCTTCATTATGATTTTGGCGGGTACCCAAAGACAACCAAGCTTAAAGAAATAAACTTGCTGAGCCGTTTAGTGACTGTTTGTGATGTATACGATGCCGCGACCAGCTTGCGGGTCTATCACGCTCCGGTCCTGCCCGCTAAAGTCATTGCCTTGATTATCAGCAAGAAGGGCAGTTTTTTTGACCCCGTCCTGGCCAAGGCATTTGTGCATATGATGGGCGTATATCCGGTCGGGAGTTTGGTAAGGCTTGACAATAACGAGCTGGCAGTGGTATATGCTAACAATCTGGATAATATTTTGCGGCCGAGAGTTATCATGGTCAAACAGACAACCGCTGAACAGGCCCCGGTAATTGTGGACTTGGAAGAAATTGCCGGCCAAGCCAAGGGATTTAAATATTCTATTGCCGAAGCTTTAGCACCGCAAGCCTACAACATAGACGTTACAGAATATTTTTATGATAAGGATTAATCAATGAGACGAAGATTTTTGTTCATTTTATTAAGTTTGCTGATAGGAGTAATGTTGCCGTTTGTTTCCGGAGCCGCGGAAACACTAAAACTAACGATCAAACCGGCCAAAAAACGCTATACTGTTTTTGAACCGATACAGATCCAGTTTATAATCAAGAACTTAAGCCAGCGATCAGTGAACCTAAACAATCTTTCATGGCCCGATGGGTCGCGCTGGCTTTACGCCTTAAAGATATATGATGCGGAGAAAAGAAGGATAATGCCGTCGGGGCAATACATTTTCCGTAAGCAGCCAACGCCGGAAGAAATCATCGTGATCAATCCGGGAGAAGTTTTTGAACATTACGTGGCCGTGGAAGAGATGTATAACCGTTTAACTCCCGGTACCTATACCCTGGTTGGCCTATATCATAATAATCTATATAACCGGGATATCGATAAGCAATTGTGGTCAGGAGAGATTATAAGCAAATCGGTGACAGTGGAAATAGAACCGCTGGCTACGGAGGCCCTAGACCTGTATATTAGCCATTTACGACAGGGTGATGATGCTCAACAGCAGCTGACAGCCATGCAAATTCTGGCGCTGCACCGGGAATCACGGGCGATATCATTCTTACGAGGTATCGCACTGCAGGAAACGAATACCAATAATACCGAAGCGATTAGATCATTGGGGCTGATCGGCGAGGAGGCTATACCCGCTTTGGCTTCTCTTTTGACCAATTTGGACCAAAGCCACTGGCCGGAAATAATATTTGCGCTGGGCATGACCAAAAGTGTCAAGGCCATCCCCTATCTGGTCCCATTGTTGCTGGTTAAGCAGGAGGAGAATATCAGCGCCTGGGCGCTAAAAGCTTTAGCCAATATTGAAGACCTCCAGTCCCTGGACCTGGTTGCCCAGAAACTAAAAGACCCGCGTGAAACCATCCGGCAAATAGCGGCAGAAGCCCTGGGCAGAAGTAAAGACTCGAAATTTATCCCAATCTTGCTGGAAATGCTACATAATGAATTCCGGGCTAATGTGCGCCGGCAAATCGCTAAAGCGCTTTATTTATTAACCGGGGAAATTTATCCCTATAAAGATTTCCAGGGGAAGATCACGGCTTTTAATCCGGAAAAAGATTTAAGCCAGGATGAAAAGGATGCTCTGCATGACTACCTTGCCAGAGATCGTCAGATCCGCGAGCCTGAGGATCCCGAGTAAGATCGCCGTTAAATACAAAGGTAAAAATATTACCTACCAGCAATTATACCGCCAGATAAATGCGCTGGCTATAAATTTGCAGCAAAAAGCTCATTTAACAAAGGGCGACCGGGTAGGAGTACTGCTTAAAAACTGCCCGGAATATATAGTCGCCTATTTTGCTTGCCTGGAAATAGGGGCTGTAGTCGTGCCTCTTAATACTTTCCTGACCGCAGAGGAACTTTTATATATTTTTAATGATTGTCAGATCAAAGTATTGATCACAGCGGAAATGTTTCTGCCTACGGCAAAAAAGATCCAATCATCATACTCTCTCCCACTGGAGATCATTGGTGGCGGCAAAAAAGAACCGGGGATTTGCTCCTGGCCGGAAATGATCGAGCCGCATCCTATAAATTGGCCGATGATGCCGGGCCAGAAAGACGATCTGGCGGTAATTCTTTATACTTCAGGCACCACTGGATATCCAAAAGGGGCGATGCTCACTCACGATAATTTACTATCTAATATTCATAGCTGTGCCAAGGCGATTGAGCTCAAAGACAGCGATTGTTTTATTCTATTCCTGCCCATGTTCCATGCTTTTACCTTTACTGTCTGTGTTCTCTTACCGCTTTCTATCGGCGCGAAAACCGTTATTTTGGTATCCGTGATGCCTTTCCACCGGGTACTTAAAAGTTTGGTCGTGGACCGCATCACGGTATTTGTATCTATTCCCGTGGTCTATAAATTGTTATTGAAGGCCAAGATCCCGGCCTTTTTCTTTTTTTGGATAGTACCGCTGCGTTTATGTGTTTCTGGCGGAGCACCCCTGCCTCCGGAAGTCCAGGCTGGTTTTGAGAGGAGGTTTAAAATACCTTTGTTGGAGGGTTATGGTTTGTCCGAAGCTTCTCCGGTAGTGACAATCAATCCCTTGTCGGATGTGCGCCGGCCCGGTTCTATCGGTAAACCATTACCGGGAGTACAGGTAGCGATAGTGGATGAAAATGGGAAAGAAGTAGAAACTAATGAAGTAGGGGAGATCGTGATACGCGGTTCTAATATCATGCAGGGATATTACAATGCTCCTGAACTGACCGCTCAAACTCTGAAAGGCGGTTGGCTTTATACCGGCGATATGGGACGGGTAAACCAGGATGGTTATATCTATATTTGTGACCGCAAGAAAGATATGATCTTAGTGCATGGCATGAACGTGTATTCGCGGGAAGTGGAAGATGTACTCTTATCCCATCCAGAGATACTGGAAGTCGCCGTGATCGGGAAAAAAGATGAACATCATGGTGAAATACCCGTAGCTTTTGTAGCGCTTAAAGAAAATCATGTAGTCTCGGCCAAAGATATTATTAACTTCTGCCGGGCCCATTTGGCGAATTATAAGGTTCCCCGCCAAGTACGTTTTTTAAGATCCCTGCCGAAAACTGCCACCGGTAAGATCTCCAAGAAAGAGCTCAGAGCGTTATTATAATGAAAGAATTAACCAGCGCTAACATTTTTAATGACCAGCCGGCTTTTTTGGCTATTCTGTCGTCTTTGACGGCAAATGAGAAACCTGAAGTTGCCGGCTTAGCCGGAGCCAGCAAGGCGCTTTTCGCCCAAACCCTGGGTCGGCAGATGAATCTTCCGCTGTTAATTGTCGGGGAGGAAGAACCAAGCCTGAAGTTCTATGAGGATCTTCTCCTTTTTGCCAGTCCTGAAGACGTAAATATTTTTCTTGATGATGAATATGGCTATCTGCAGTTACTGGAAGCTATCCGGTCACGGGCCAGTTTCATTTGCGTAGCCAGCCGTGAAGCTCTCTCCCAGACCGTTATCCCTTTGTCCCAATATGAACAATTGCGCCTGTCCCTATCTGCTGGGCAATCCATCAACCTGGAAAAATTGACCAATAACCTGGCTGCCGCCGGATATGAACGTACCCCATTTGTGGAAAAACCAGGCGAATTTTCCGTTCGGGGCGGGATTATTGATATATTTATCCCTTTGGCTGAACATCCAGTACGGCTGGAATTTAATGGCGATATGCTGGAAAGCCTGCGGCAATTTGAAAGTTTTACCCAGCGCTCGGTCAATACCCTGGAGAAGATATCTGTCTTGCCTTTACGGTCGGAAAATGCCCATGTTCCTCTGTGGTCGATTTTGGGCGCGAATTGTATCCTGTTGAAGAGTGAACTATTAAAACCATTGGAAGGATTACCGCCACAAGTCCTGGCGCGGGAAATTTCTTTAACTCTTACCCGGTCGCCACAAACCCTGGCTTTTGATTTTCAGCCTATTGAACGCTTTCATGGTTCTATTCCCCGGCTCAGAGAGAATTTGCAAAATTGGCGCGCCCAAGGATATGCTGTTACCTTGGTCGCTGATAATGCTGGGCAACAACAGCGTTTGCAGGAACTACTGGCGGCTGATGCTGATTTTTGCCGGATGCTGACCGGCGTGATATCAGGAGGATTTGTTTCTACATCTTTAAAACTGGTCGTGGTCAGTGATGAGGAAATATTTGGACGTTACCTGGAACGTAAATATTTGACTAAGATAAAAAAACCCGCTTCGCTGGCTTTAAATCCGTTTACTGATTTGAAAGAACATGATTATATTGTCCATGAAACATATGGGATTGGCGTTTATGAAGGTATCCAGCGCCTGGTGATCGGGAACAAAGAGGAAGATTTCTTGTCTTTAAAGTATGCTGAAGGAGACCGTCTCTATGTACCGGTAGAGCAAATGAATTTAGTACAAAAATATGTCTCTGCCGGGGCTCACCCCGGAGTAGCCAGGCTTAAAATGTATCGTTTGGGCGGTAATACCTGGCAACGGGTCAAAGAGCAAGTCAAAGAATCGACTTTGCAATTGGCCAAAGAATTGTTGGGACTGTACAGCGAACGGTCTATCGTTGAAGGCCAGTCTTTAGCTACTGATACGCATTGGCAACAGGAGTTTGAAGCGGCTTTTATTTATGAAGAAACCCCGGACCAGAGACAAGCTATTCAGGCCGTAAAAAATGATATGTCCGGTAACCAACCTATGGACCGGTTGGTTTGCGGTGATGTTGGTTATGGCAAGACTGAAGTAGCTATGCGGGCGGCTTTTATCGCGGTGAACAATAATAAACAGGTAGCGGTACTTGTGCCGACCACGATCCTAGCGGAACAGCACCTGAACACGTTCCGGGAACGATTGGCGGATTATCCGGTACGCGTGGAAATGCTGTCCCGGTTTCGCAGCAAAGCTGAACATGAAAGGGTGATCAGGGATCTAGGAAAGGGATTGGTAGATATAATAATTGGTACTCATCGTTTGCTGCAAAAAGATATTAAATTCAAAGATCTGGGACTGTTAGTAGTGGATGAAGAACAGCGGTTTGGGGTAAGCCATAAGGAAAAGATTAAACAATTATACAAGAATGTGCATGCTCTTACTCTGACCGCGACCCCCATCCCGCGCACTCTGGAAATGTCCTTGAGTGGTATCCGTGATGTCAGTTTGATCAATAATCCACCGGAAGGCCGCCTGCCAGTTTCCACCTATGTCATGGAACATAATGATGAGGTCCTGCGTCAGGCTATCCTGCACGAGATCTCCCGTTCCGGGCAGGTTTTTTACGTGCACAACCGGGTTCAGACCATCGATCGATGCGCTAAAAAATTAGCAGAACTGGTGCCAGAGGCTAAGATCAGGGTAGCTCACGGCCAGATGAATTCCCGCACTTTGGAAAAGATCATGCTTGATTTTATCGCTAAAAAATTTGATGTAATAATCGCTACCACTATCATTGAATCAGGGCTGGACATGCCTAATGTCAATACTTTGATAGTGGATGATGCTACGAGGTTCGGTTTGGCTGACCTGTACCAGTTGCGGGGCAGGGTGGGCCGGTCCAGCCGCCGGGCTTACAGCTATTTCTTCTATCCCCGGGAATTTGTTTTTACCCAGGATGCGGCTGCCCGGCTGAAAGCGATCCAGGAATTCACTCAGCTTGGTTCAGGCTTTAAAATAGCTATGCGGGACCTGGAATTGCGGGGTGCCGGTAACTTATTGGGCAAAGAGCAAAGCGGCTATATTTCCAAAGTGGGATTCGATCTGTATTGCAAGCTTTTGCAGGAAAATATCCAGCGTTTAAAGGGGCAAGAGAAAGAGCTTACCATCACCCCCAGTATTAACCTGCGGATCAAAGCATATTTACCGGTCCCTTATATCAGTGAAGAACTGCCCAGGATGGAGATATACAAAAAACTATCCCAGGTGAATACTTTAGACGACCTGCAGGAAATTAACAACGAGATCAAAGATCGCTATGGTCCCTTACCTCTGGAAGTGCTTAATCTGATCGAGATAATAGAACTGCGGGTACTGTGCCAGGGATTATTGATCGAGGAAGTCAACGAACAGGATGACCATTGGGAGTTTATTTTCCACCCCCAAACCAAAGTAGAGGGGGCCTCATTAGTGCGACTAACCAGCCAATTTCCCGGACAAGTGAGGTTCCAGGCCGGTCCGCCCTTTATGCTGGTGGTGAAGAATGGTCCTCGGGTAATCTTAAGAAATATCTTGCAGCGACTCTGAATTTATGATATAAATAAACTTTAATTACATAGAAAAATAGGGGGAATAGATGATTTGTAAAAGAAAATTGCTCCTGGCCGTATTAGCTTTGTCCGTACTGATAATGGCCGGTTGCTCGCGTAAACAAACGGTTTTAGCCAATATTGGTTCTAAAGTTATCACTAGCATTGATTTTACTGAGCGGTTAAAACAATTGCCGCCGCAATATCAGGCTTTAATCCGCGCGGATGAAGATAAGAAAACCATGTTGGACGCGTTGGTTAAAGAGCAGTTGATCGTGCAAGAGGCCAAAGAACGAAATCTGGACAAGGAAAAGACCATTCAGGCTAAAATAAATACCATAGTGGACCAGATTTTGTTGGAAGAAATGATTAAAAGAGTTAGGGAATCACAGCTTAAACCCAGTGAAGCTGAGGCTAAGAACTACTATGACCAGCATAAAAACGAATTTGCAGGTCCGGAGCGGGTTAAAGTAGCTCATATCTTGGTAAAAGAAAAGGCCCAAGCAGACCAGGTTTTGGCGCAATTGAAAAAGGGGGCTGATTTTAGCCAACTCGCAAAAGAGTTTTCCATTGATAGCAGCTCCAGTAAGGCGGGCGGGGTAATGGAATATTTCGGTAAAGGTGAAATGGTCCCGGATTTTGAAAAAGGGGCGTTTGCTTTAACTACCCCGGGGCAAATCAGCGAGCCGGTCAAAACCGCTTTTGGCTATCATATTATCAAGCTTATCGATAAGAAAGCCGCCGGGGAAAAGAGCTTTGAGGAAGCCAAAGCAGAGGTAGAACGGACGGTAGAAAAGAATAAGTTTGATCAATGGCTGGAAAGCCTGAAGAAAAAATGGCATGTTAAGATCAATTATGAAAACCTGAAAGAAATTAATACTGCCGGCAGTCCCGTAGCCGGTAATAACGAAGGAGTGAAATAATGAACAGAACTAAATTAGTTGTAATAGCTGGAGCAGTTACCATTCTTGGTTTGTTAGGCAGTGGCAGCGCGCTGGCTAAAGTAGTTAACAAGACCGTAGCCGTGGTCAATAATGAGGTCATTACTCTGGAAGATTTCAATAAAAAGACCGGACCCATGATCGAACAATACCGCCGGTCCTATAAAGGGGCTGATGTAGAAGATAAGATCAAGGAAATGAAAAAAGAAATGTTGACCCAAATGGTCGAAGAAAAGCTTCTGCGCCAGGAAGCTAAAAAGCAAAATATTATCGTGACCAAACAGGATATACAAAAAGGAGTCGACGAAGTTAAGAAAAGATTCAATCCAGAAAATGATTATAAAGAATATAAAGATGAACTGAAACGACAGGGTTATACGGAAAAAATATTTGAGAATGATATAAAAGAACAACTGATGGTAATGCAGTTGATTGACAAGGAGATCAAAGCTAAGGCTACTCTGCCTGATGAAGCTGAAGTCCAAAAATATTATGACGAACATAAAAAGGAATTGAAGCAGGATGACCAGGTGCGAGCTCGCCATATCCTGATCAGGGTGGATGAAAAAGCAGATCTAAAAACTCAGTCTGCGGCCTTGAAAAAGGTCCAGGAAATACAAGACAAGATAAAGAAAGGTGAAGATTTTGCTTCTTTAGCTAAGGAATATTCAGAAGATCCAGGCTCCAAAGAAACTGGCGGAGACCTGGGTTTTTTCACCAAGGATACTATGGTGCCTGAATTCAGCAAAGCGGCTTTTGCCCTGAAACCGGGACAGGTAAGCGATCCGGTGAAAACTTCTTTTGGTTATCATCTGATTAAAGTAGAAGAAACTAAACCGTCTAAACAGCTGACCATGGAAGATGAAGTACCAGTCGGCGGTGGTAAAAATGTAAAAATAAAAGAATATATCCAGAATATGCTTTATCAACAAGCGATGGAAAAGAAATTTGAAGAGTGGCTTAAAGAGCTAAAGAGTAAGGCAAAAATAGAAACCCATGAGTTGGATTAATAGTGTCCTGTCTCCTAAATCTCTTGGCATTTGCTGGAGGGATTTTGGACAGAGACAAGGCGCGAGGAGTGAAGCGTGCCTTTAGGCACGTAAGCGACGAGCAACACAGTATCTGGGCAAAAGACCCCAGCCCTTCGGGAAAGTCATCTTTGGCCGACTTCTGTGTCACTCCTCCTCGACGTATCGCAGAGGATACGACTTCGTCGTCGTTCCTGGAATTCGACTCAAATATGACTTTCAAATGATAAGAGATTTAGGAGATAGGACACTAAATGGTTGATCAAGAAAAACCAGTTTTAGGGATCACGATCGGCGATGTTGCCGGGATCGGTCCTGAAATTATTGCCAAAGCCTGTCTGGAACCGGAGATTTACCATCTTTGCCGGCCAATTTTAATTGGGGATATTAAGATTTTCCAGGATTCCAAGCGATTCCCGGTTAAAAGTTTTTCCGTTAAAGCGATCAGTAAACCCGGCGATGCAGTCTTTGAATTCGGGCGCATCAATATTATTAATGTTGATAATATCAATATGGATGAGTTAAAGATCGGACAGGTCCAGAAAATGTGCGGTCAGGCGGCAGTAGACTATATCAAAGAGGCTGTCCGGCTGGCACTATCCGGAGAGCTCCAGGGAGTGGTAACCGCTCCTATCAGCAAGGAAGCTATGCATCTGGCCGGATTCCTATACAATGGGCACACGGAACTACTGGCTGAGTTGACCAAAACCAGCAAATACGTCATGCTTTTGACTGGCGGTACGCTGAAAGTGATTTTATTGACCAGGCATATGGCTCTTAAAGACGTAAGCAAAAATATTAATGCCGAAAAATTAATGGAGGCGATTGAACTGGGGGATAAGGGATTAAGGTTTTTTGGCATTGATTCTCCCCGGATTGTGGTTTGCGGATTAAATCCACATACCGGTGAAGGCGGTATCCTGGGCAATGAAGAAAAAGATATTCTTATCCCGGCGGTGAACCAGGCCAAGAAGAAAGGCTACCATGTTGAGGGGCCGATTTCCAGTGATTCAGCCTTTTATTATGCTGCTGGCGGAAGGTATGACCTGGCTATTGCCATGTATCATGATCAGGGAATGATACCGATTAAGTTACTGGCTTATAAGAGAGGCGTGAATATGACCCTTGGGTTACCTTTTGTGCGTACTTCGCCTTGTCATGGGACGGCTTTTGACCTGGCTGGTAAATGGGTCGCTGATTCAGGCAGTATGCTGGAAGCTTTAAAAGTAGCGGCCAAAGCCTGCCGTTATGGTGATAAGTGAAAAAATGGGGCCAAATATTCCTAACTGATAAAAAAGTAGCTTTAGATATAGTCGCCGCATCGTCTTTGACAAAAAATGACCGGATCATAGAGATCGGACCGGGCCGGGGAGTGTTGACCAAGCTCATTGCCCCCCAGGTGGACCAATTGATCGCTATCGAGATCGATCCGCGGCTGGTACAGGAATTGCAGGTAAGTTTAAAGCCATATCCCAATGTCGTGATCGTACAGCAGGATGTTATGAGCTATCAACTGCCGGCCGAATTAATGACTGTGCCATTTAAAGTTACGGCCAATGTTCCTTATTATATTACTTCCCCGATCATTTTCCAATTATTGGATTGGCATCTGGCTAATCCGCAATTTAGCCATGCCATTATTATGGTCCAAAAGGAAGTTGCCCAGCGGTTGGCTGCCGCCCCTGTTGGTAAAGAATATGGCGTGATCTCGATCATGCTGCAATTTTACGCTGATGTAGAGATCATCCGTATGGTGCCATCTAATTGTTTTACCCCGGTGCCGGAAGTCGATTCCGCTGTTATCAAGATAAATTTTTTGCCGCAACCGCGGGAAAAAGTGTCCAATGTTGACACTTTTAAGAAAATTGTCAAAGCCTCATTTGCCCAGAGGCGCAAGACCATACTGAATAGTTTAAAGCATAATTATGGCCTAGAGGCGAGGCTGCTTGAACAAAGCCTGAAGGAAGCGGGGATAGAGACTGGCCGGCGCGCTGAAACCCTCAGCATCGCTGAATTCGCCCGATTAACCGAGGTGATCTATGAATCCCGTAAGACCTCAAAGGACGATCGATAATAGCTTGTATTTTAGAGCTTGGAGGAGATATATATATTTATCTCTAATAAGTATTGGTAGAGGAGGTTTAACGGGATGAAAAGCAAAAAAATAACTACTGATTTTTTTATATTATTAATCTTTATGGCGGCTATCACGGTTTGGCTCTATATCAGCCCTAATGACAATGTTTTTTTACATGGCGTTTTCCGTAAATTATTTTATATTCCGATCATCTATGCTGCCTTTAAACTCGGTCCAATGGGAGTAACAGCGGCAGCTTTTATTAGTAGTTTTTTCTATATGTTAAGGATATGGCCGCCGCCGCCGCAATTAGGGACCAGTTGGATATTGGACAATGCCCTGGAAATTATTCTCTATATTGTTGTGGGATTAACAGTGCATATATTGGTCCAGCTGGAAAATCGGGGCAAGGCAGCTCTGGTAAAGGCCCATCAGGACCTGTTAAAAAAAGAACAAATGAAATCTAAATTTATTTCCATAGCTTCCCATGAATTCCGTACTCCCTTAACTGTGCTCAATGGCTATATCAGCCTCTTTGAACTCGGCATGTTTAAAAACAAAGACGAAGAATTTAAACAAAAGTGCGGCAAAGCTAAGGAAATCATCAATCGCTACCTGCAAACAATCGATAATGTACTGGATATGGTCAAAACAGAACAAAAAGATAAGCTAGAAAAAAGGGATGATACGAATTTAAATGACCTGATCAAAGAAGTATATGGCGACTTGGAGATCTTCGCGCAAAAGCGCAAGCAGTCCTTGATCCTAGAGCTTGACCAGAATTTACCATTGGCTAAAATGAACAAACGGGAAATGAACCAGGTGTTAACCAACCTGGTCATGAACGCGATAAAATTTACTCAGGATGCAGGAAAGATCACGATCAGGACTAAAACGTTCCCGGATAAGATCCAGGCCGAAATTGCGGATACCGGGATAGGTATACCGGAAAATGAGTTTGAAAATATTTTTGAAAGTTTTTATGAAGTAAAATCTGATGACCAGCATTCGTCCGGAACCTTCGAATTTAAAAGTGGTTCACTGGGTTTAGGATTAACCCTGGTCAAAAGAATAATCGAAAATTATCAGGGCAAAGTGTGGGTAGAAAGCGTCGTAGGCAAGGGCAGTACTTTCTATTTTACTGTGCCCTTGGAGAAACCAGAGGGGAAAAATGAGTCAGTATAGCGAAAAAGTAATGGAACATTTCCGTAATCCGCACAATGTGGGCGAGATGGAAAATCCTGATGGCATCGGGCATGTGGGGAATCCTGTTTGTGGTGATATTATGGAGCTATATATAAAGGTAAAAGATGATGTTATAACGGATGCCAAATTCAAGACTTTTGGCTGTGGGGCAGCTATTGCTACCAGTTCCATGGTTACGGATATGGTGAAAGGGAAGACCATTCCTGAAGCTCTGGTTATCTCTAATAAAGCAGTGGCCGAAGCTCTTGGCGGGCTGCCACCGGTTAAAATGCATTGTTCTGTATTGGCGGAACAAGCTCTTAAATCAGCTATCGATAATTACTATAAGAAAATAGGTAAGCCTTCACCGGTCAATCCGGATGATATATGCGATGAGCACTGCACGAAATAGCACTCCCGTTAACCTTGTTAAAGTTAAATTCAACTTGACAGGGTTAATTATTTATGTTATTGTCTACTTATTAGATAGAGATTATATAATATTTATATTTGGAAGGAGCTGGAACTATGGTTAAAACCTATGAAGAAATAAATGAGAAAATTAAAAAAGGTCAGGCAGTAGTAGTGACTGCTGAAGAAATAATTGATCTGGTAGCGGAAAAGGGCCTAAAAAAAGCTACCCATGAAGTGGATGTGGTTACTACAGGTACTTTTGGCCCGATGTGCTCCAGCGGCGTTTTTTTAAATTTTGGGCATTCTACCCCACGTATCAAATTAGGCGGTGGACATGCCTATCTTGGTACGGTACCGGTTTATACCGGTTTGGCCGCCGCTGATGTATATATTGGAGCGACCGCTATACCTGATGATGATCCGCGTAACAAAGTATATCCCGGTGAATTTAACTATGGCGGTGGGCATGTTATTGAAGATCTGGTAGCTGGTAAAGACCTGGTATTAAGCGCTACCGCCTATGGGACTGATTGCTACCCGCGTAAAAAACTGGAGACCCTCGTTAATATACAAGATATTAATGAAGCCATACTTTTTAGTCCGCGTAATGCCTACCAAAATTATAATTGCGCAGTGAACTTGACTGACAGGATTATTTATACATATATGGGCGTTCTGCAGGCTAATCTTGGCAATGCCAATTTTTGCAGCGCGGCGCAATTATCGCCATTGTTGAATGACCCGTTATATAAAACTATCGGTATCGGTACCAGGATCTTCCTGGGTGGCGGTATTGGTTATGTTGCCTGGAATGGCACCCAGCATAATCCGGCGGTAAAACGCAAAGAGAACGGTGTCCCACAGGCTGGCGCTGGTACTCTTTCGGTGATCGGCGACCTGAAACAAATGAATTCAAAGTACTTAAGAGGTGCCTCTTTCCTAGGATATGGTTCCACCTTGACTGTTGGTATTGGTGTGCCTATCCCGATCTTAAATGAAGAGATCTGTCAATATACCGCGGTCCGGAACCAGGATATTTGGTGCCAGATCGTGGATTATGGCAAAAATTACCCCAATAATATTCCTGGCAGCCTGGGGGAAGTCAACTATGCCCAACTGTTCAGCGGGCAAATAGAATTCCAGGGTAAAAAGATACCTGCTGCACCGATATCCAGTTATTCTGCGGCCAGGGAGATTGCGGCAACATTAAAAGATTGGATCAAAAAAGGAAGTTTTGAATTAGCTAAGCCGGTGCAAAATCTGCCTGGCCCTGCTAACGGGATCGTTTCCAAAATATTAAAAGAGAGACCAGTTGCCCCTACCATTGAATAAGGAAAGTTTATAATCTGTGTAATCGCACCAAGAAATCTGGGTAATCAACTTGTAAGGAGGAAATATGGCTATCTGCAGAAGAGTAGTATTAAGATTCCCTAAAAACTTAGTAGAGAAACCCTTCGTTTATCATTTGGTAAAAGATTACAATTTGCAATTTAATATCCTCAAAGCCCAGGTGACTCCCTCTGAAGAAGGGATTATGTCCTTGGAATTAAAAGGACAGAAAGACAATTATAATAAAGGTATAGAATTCCTGACTAAAGCCGGAGTGACTATTGAGCAACTTGGCCAAAATATCAGTAAGAATGAAGAAAGATGTACCCAGTGCGGTTTGTGTCTTTCGGTTTGTCCGACTCCGGCTCTAGCTTTAGACCATAAAACCAGGCAGGTCAGTTTCAACAGTAATCATTGCATAGCCTGTGAAATGTGTGTTAAGGTCTGTCCCGTTAAGGCTATGGAAGTGAGATTTGACTGAAAAACGATTTCACAGATTTCTTAAGAAAGAGTACACAGATTTATTAAAGGATCTATTCAAAAGATTAGAATTTACTCCGAAGGAGTGATTATGGGTAAACCAGAAATAGCTAAGGATGTTCTAGGGCTGATCGGGAATACGCCTTTAGTGCAGCTTAATAGGCTCCCGGGAGTTGACGACGCCAAGGTGCTAGTTAAAGTAGAATGTTTCAATCCTGGAGGCAGCATTAAGGACAGAATTTGCCTGGCCATGATCACTGACGCGGAAGAAAGAGGTTTATTGAAACCAGGCGGAACTATTGTTGAACCAACCAGCGGTAATACCGGTATCGGTCTGGCTTTGGTAGCTGCGGTCAAAGGTTACCATTTGATACTGACCATGCCGGATACGATGAGCATAGAAAGGCGAAAATTGCTGGTTTTTTACGGAGCGGAAGTAATCTTGACTCCGGGTGAAGAGGGAATGAAGGGTTCGATCAGAAAAGCTTCAGAATTGAAAGAAAAGAATGGATATTATATGCCTCAACAGTTCAATAATCCGGCTAATCCGGAAATACACCGGCAAACTACGGCTAAAGAAATCATCATGGCCACTGGAGGAAAACTAGATGCCTTTATAGCCGGGGTCGGAACCGGTGGAACTATTACTGGAGTGGGAGAAGTTTTAAAAAAGGATATTTCTACTAATATTAAAATAATAGCAGTGGAGCCGGAGAGCAGCGCTGTGCTGAGCGGGAAAGAGCCAGGACATCATCATATACAAGGGATAGGTGCGGGGTTCATTCCCCTGGTAATGAATACTAAGATAGTAGATGAAGTAATTACCGTATCCGATGAAGATGCTGTGGCTATGGCCAGGAGATTAGCTGCGGAAGAGGGTTTGTTAGCGGGGATATCGGCTGGGGCAAACGTTTTTGCCGCTTTAAAAGTAGCCAAAGAGCTGGCAAAAGGAAAAACAGTCGTAACGATTTTGCCAGATACCAGCGAACGCTACCTAAGCGTGTTGTAGTTATAATCTCCGTAATCTGTACTTAGAATCCCTGCCTGACGGCAGACAGGCGCGTAATCTTCTTTATTAAAAATAGTGCTTGACAATATTTGAGTAGTATGATATATGTATATTAAGTAGATAGAGATAGTAGTATTTATTGAGAGGAATTAAGAAATGAAGATATCGTTTCGCGGGGATTATGCTTTAAAAGCAATACTGGATTTGTCCTTACATTATAATAAGGGTTTAGTACGCATCCAGGAGATTGCTGTAAGGCAGGATATCCCTATTAAATATTTGGAACAGATTTTACTCGCCTTAAAAGGTGCTGGTTATTTAACCAGCCAACGGGGAGCAAAAGGAGGATATTGTCTGGCGAAGGATCCGAAGAAGATCAAACTAGGAGAGATTATCCGGTTAATGGAGGGACCAATTTCCCCCATCACTTGCGTAAGCAAAAGCTGTTATAAACGATGTAACGAGGAAACTAAGTGTGTTTTCAGGCCACTTTGGAATAAAATAAGATCATTAACAGAGGGGGTGGTTGACCAGGTGAGTTTCGCGGATATGTGCAGGGACTATGAAGCAAAGAATAAGAAAAAATTAGATATGTATTACATTTAGTTTTTTTTAATCTTTTCACTACTAAATCGGTAGAGTTAATAGACATCAAACAAAAAAGGAGAATAATAATGAGTAAAATTGACGCGCAGTTGAGAACAGAAACACTAGCTTTACACGGAGGGCAGGAGCCTGATCCCACAACCGGTTCCAGGGCGGTACCAATTTACCAGACGACTTCGTACCAGTTCAAGAACACTGAACATGCGGCGAACTTATTCGGATTAAAGGAGTTTGGTAATATTTATACCAGGTTAATGAATCCGACTACTGATGTCCTGGAAAAAAGAATTGCTTTGTTAGATGGCGGGGTAGGAGCATTAGCTGTAGCCAGCGGGCAATCAGCCATTACCTTGGCTCTGCTCAATATTGCCCAGGCTGGAGATGAAATAGTATCAGCTGATAATCTTTATGGTGGCACATATAATTTGTTCCACTATACTTTTAAGCGTTTAGGCATTAAAGTAAATTTTGTGAAATCTAATGACTTGGCTGGATTCCAGAAAGCAATTACTGCTAAAACTAAGGCTATTTACGCTGAATCGATCGGCAATCCGAAATTAGATATCGCCGACCTGGATGCTTTATCTACTTTAGCTCACAAAAATGGAATACCCCTGGTCCTGGATAATACAGTCTCTCCTTATATCTTAAGGCCCTTTAACCATGGGGTAGATATTATTGTCTACTCTGCGACCAAATTCATCGGTGGACATGGTACTTCTTTGGGAGGATTGATCGTAGATTCAGGGAAATTTGACTGGACCAATGGCAAGTTCCCGCTGATCGCGGAGCCGGATCCCAGTTATCATGGCATTAATTTCGTAGAGGCGCTAAAGCCGTTGGGTAATATCGCTTACATTATTAAAGCCCGGGTAGCTTTACTGCGCGATCTTGGCCCGGCTTTATCACCCTTCAATTCCTTTCTTTTCCTGCAGGGATTAGAAACCATTCACTTGCGCCTACCCCGTCATTCTGAAAATGCCTTAGCAGTGGCTAAATATTTGGAAAAACACCCAAAAGTTTCCTGGGTTAATTATCCTGGTCTTGATTCCAGCCCGGAAAAAGCTAAAGCTAAAAAGTATTTACCAAAAGGTGCCGGCGCAATCCTAGGCTTCGGCATTAAAGGCGGATTGGAAGCAGGAGCAAAATTTATTAATTCCCTGCAACTCATCTCGCATTTAGCTAATGTCGGGGATGCCAAGTCCCTGGCCATCCATCCCGCGACCACGACGCACCAGCAATTATCTCCGGAAGAACAACTGGCCACAGGGGTAACCCCTGATTTCATAAGGTTATCTATAGGGGTGGAGCATATAGACGATATCCTGGCGGATATTGAACAGGCTTTGAAACAAGCTTGACCGCAAAAATTAAAACGAGGTGAATAAAATGAGCAGGATTTATGAAGACATAACCAAAACTATAGGACATACACCTTTAGTAAGAATAAACCAATTGGCACGAAATAGCACATCCAGCATACTCGTAAAGCTGGAATCTTTTAATCCTTTATCCAGCGTTAAGGACCGTATCGGCGTAGCCATGATCGAAGCTGGGGAAAGAGCCGGCTTACTGAAACATGATACAGTAATTATCGAGCCGACTAGCGGCAATACAGGTATTGCTTTGGCCTTCGTAGCTGCTGCTAAAGGATACAGGCTTATCCTGACCATGCCTGAAACTATGAGTCTGGAACGCCGGCAATTGCTGAAAATATTCGGGGCAGAGCTAGTGTTGACCGAGGGAGCCAAAGGAATGCGCGGTGCCATAGAAAAAGCAGAGGAACTGGCTAAAAATACGCCTCATAGTTTTATGCCGCAACAGTTCAATAATACAGCTAATCCGGAAATCCACCGAAAAACGACGGCTGAAGAGATCTGGAAAGATACTAACGGGAAAGTTGATTATTTTATTGCTGGTATAGGTACCGGAGGCACGATTACCGGAGTAGGTGAAGTGCTGAAAAAAAGGAATCCGCAGGTAAAAATAATTGCCGTGGAGCCAAAAGATTCACCGGTATTAAGTGGAGGCAAGCCCGGAGCGCATAAAATCCAGGGTATAGGCGCCGGATTTGTGCCTAATATTTTAAATACTAAAGTTTATGATGAAATAATCCAAGTGGCCAATGAAGATGCTGGTAAAGTTGCGCGGCAACTGGCTAAGGAAGAGGGAATATTGGCCGGGATCTCCAGCGGAGCAGCACTGTGGGCTGCCCTGGAAGTGGCCAAACGTCCTGAGGCGGTAGGTAAAACAATAGTAGTGATTTTACCGGATACCGGGGAAAGATATTTGTCTACGTGGTTGTTCGCAGAGCAAGTCCCTGATTAGGAGTTGTCAATGAGTAAGAAAAATAGTATCGAGAAGGTCGATAAAAAATATTTTAATTTTGCCGAGCCGCCCCATGAGTTGATTCTTGAGTCTGGAGAGAAGATTGGCCCGATCAAAGTGGCTTATGAAACCTACGGCACATTGAATGAAGGTAAAAGCAATGCTATATTGGTAGAACATGCCTTTTCCGGTGATGCCCATGCGGCCGGATACTATGAAGGGGATGATAAACCTGGCTGGTGGGACGAGCTGATCGGTCCGGGGAAGGCTCTGGATACGGATAAATATTTTATTATTTGCTCCAATGTTATAGGAGGCTGCAGAGGAAGCTCTGGCCCGTCGACGATCAATACGCAAACTAGCAAACCCTATGCTCTCTCTTTTCCCGTTATAACGATTGCGGATATGGTTAAAGTGCAAAAACATTTAGTTGACCATTTGGGTATTGCTAAATTACTAAGCGTAATCGGCGGCTCAATGGGAGGAATGCAGGTCCTGCAATGGGTAGCCTCGTATCCTGAGCATATCCTTTCTGCTATCCCCATAGCTACGACGCTAAAGCACTCCCCCCAGCAGATCGCTTTTGATGAAGTCGGGAGGCAGGCGGTGATGGCTGATCCGGCGTGGTTAAACGGTAATTATTATGATTTTGGCCAACCAGAGCGAGGATTGGCTGTGGCTCGAATGATCGGGCACATCACTTATATGAGTGATCGGTCCATGGAGGAGAAATTCTCGCGTAAGCTGAAAGAAAAGAACAAGAACTTGAAATTTACTTCTGATTTTGAGGTAGAAGGTTATTTGAAATATCGCGGCGATACTTTTGTCAAACGATTCGACGCGAATTCTTATCTTTATATAACCAAAGCAATGGACTATTTCGATCTCTCAGGAGACAAACTGATCCCAAAAAAGAAAAAACCAGGGATCAGGTTCCTGGTGATCGCTTTTAAATCTGATTGGCTCTATCCGGCTTACCAATCGCAAGAGATCGTCAAATTGTTGAAAGCGCGCAATATTAATACCACTTATTGCGAAATAGATTCAACCTATGGCCATGATGCTTTCCTGGTCGAGATAGAAAAGGAATCGCACCTGATCAAACATTTTTTGCGCAGTGTATCCGGCCCGCCTAGACTCAGCGAGGCTGGTGAAAAGGGAGAAGTAAATGAGTATTCAAGCTAACGGCATTAGTTTCGAGCACCGGTTGATCACAGACTTGGTCAGCCCTAAATCCACGATCCTGGACCTTGGTTGCGGTGATGGGGAGCTATTAGCTTATTTAGCAAAGAAGAAACAAGTGGAAGGCCAAGGTATAGAAATTGATGAGCAAGCTATTTATAAGTGTGTGGCCAAAGGCCTAAGCGTGTTTCATGGCGATCTCGATTCTGGACTGAGAGACTGGGGCGACCGGTCCTTTGACTATGTGATCTTGAACCAAAGTCTCCAACAAGTGATCTATCCTGATACGGTTTTACAAGAAGCTTTACGTCTGGGAAAGGAAGTAATCGTGGGATTTCCCAACTTCGTTCATTTTAAAGCCCGTTGGCAATTGGCTTTTTGCGGGCGTGTCCCAGTGACCCCGGCTTTGCCCTTTGAGTGGTTTAATACACCCAATTTACATTTCCTAAGCTTACTGGACTTTGAAAATTATTGCGCGAAACGGGAGATAACCGTAAAGAAAAAGATCTTCATCAACGATAGCAGGATCATCAAGTTCTTACCGAACCTGCGGGCAGAAACAGGGATCTATTTGATCAAAAAGGATTAAGCATGGTTATAGCAAATAATATTTTGGAAACTATCGGCAGGACACCGCTGATAAAACTGAACAGCCTGGCTAAAGAAATTAAGTCGGTAATTTATGTTAAAGTTGAATTCTTTAATCCTGGCGGCAGTATCAAGGACCGTATCGGGCTAGCGATGATCGAAGCAGCTGAAAATACCGGCCTGCTAAAGCCGGGAGGGACTATTATAGAAGCCACGGCTGGTAATACCGGTGTGGGACTGGCGTTGGTGGCGGCAGTGAAGAAATACCGTTGCATCTTTGTTATGCCTGACAAAATGAGCCAGGATAAGGTTAATCTTTTAAAAGCGTATGGCGCAGAAGTAGTGATCACCCCAACTTCTGTCCCGCCTGATTCCCCGGATAGTTATAACGGTGTGGCTGAACGGTTGTCCAGGGAAATTCCTGGGGCTTTCCGGCCTAACCAGTTTGCTAATCCGGATAATCCTCAAGCGCATTATTTTAGTACCGGACCGGAGATATGGAAAGATAGCGATGGGTTGGTAGACGTTTTTGTCGCCGGCATGGGTACAGGAGGTACAATTTCCGGCACAGCTAAATACTTGAAGGAAAAAAATCCCGGCATAGTAGTGGTAGGAGCTGATCCAGAAGGATCGATCCTCTCGGGGGACAGTCCGCATTCTTATAAAGTAGAAGGGATCGGTGAAGATTTTATCCCTAAGGCTTTTAACCGGCAGTTGGTTGATGAAATGATCAGAGTAAACGATAAAGAATCTTTCAATATTGCCCGCCGGTTGGCTAGGGAAGAGGGTATTTTAGCCGGCGGATCGGCTGGGACAGCATTGGCAGGCGCCTTGAAATACGCGCAGCGCCTGGAACAACCTAAATTCATCGTAGTATTACTTCCCGATACAGGAAGGAACTATTTATCTAAAATATTTTCCGATAGCTGGATGCAAGAAAATGGTTTCTGGGAAGGGGCGGCGGTTAGAAGAGTAGCAGTAAAGAATATTCTATCGGTTAAACAGGAATTACCGGCTTTGATCTCGCTAAATCCCAAAGATAAATTGAATACTGCGGTTAAAGTGATGCATGCTTACAGCATCTCCCAATTGCCAGTCATAGACCACGGCCAGTTAGTCGGTAGTCTGGATGAAGCGTCGCTAATGAAATTTTCCCATGACAGTATTGATTTTGCCCAGCAGGAGATAGGTCCGGTAATGGGGAAAGCTCTCCCCGCTGTAGACGAAGAAACAGAAATAGGAGAAGCTTACCGGGTCTTACTTTCCGGAAGTACCGGAATAATTATTACCAGGAGCGGTTATCCATTAGGAGTGTTAACGAGGACCGACTTGATAAATTACTGGATAAGTCATAAGGAGTAGACATGAAATTTACCACTAAAGCTATCCACTCAGGACAAAAACCTGATCCTCAAACCGGAGCAGTTATAGTCCCTGTATATCAAACCTCTACTTTTCAACAGGATGCTGTTGGTGAGCATAAAGGCTATGAATACTCGCGTACTGATAATCCGACCAGGAAAGCTTTAGAAGAGGTACTGGCTACCTTGGAATCCGGGAAATATGGACTGGCTTTTGCTTCGGGTGTGGCGGCGACCACTGCTGTATTTAATCTTTTGCAAAAAGGTGACCATATTATAGTAGGGGATGATATTTACGGTGGCACATACCGCCTTCTAGAAAAAGTATTCAAGCGCTGGGGATTACAAGTTACCTACGCTGATGTCGATGATCTTAACTCTTTTAATAAAGCGATCCAGAAGAACACTAAAATGGTCTGGATAGAAACTCCCACTAATCCACTTTTGAAAACGATCGATATTGGCAGGTTAGCAAAGAAACTAATAAATAGGAAGATATTACTGGCGGTTGATAATACCTTTGCCAGTCCATATTTCCAGCGTCCGCTGGAGCTGGGGGCGGATATAGTGGTGCACAGTACTACCAAGTATTTAGCTGGCCATAGTGATGTGATAGGCGGGGCGGTCCTGACAAATAGGGAAGACTTGTATCAATCCCTTAAATTCTATCAGAATGCCGCTGGCGCAGTCCCCGGTATCTGGGATAGCTGGTTGGTTTTGCGTGGTGTAAAAACATTGTCTGTCCGGATGAGAGAGCATGACCGCAATGGCAAATACCTGGTAAAATTCCTGAGAAAACATACGCGGATTGAAAAAGTTTATTATCCGGGCTTCGGCGGGATGATCAGTTTTGAATTGAAAGGCGGTTTTCCAGCAGTAGAGAGAGCCCTGGCTAAGCTTAAAATATTCCTCTTGGCGGAAAGCTTGGGCGGGGTGGAATCACTGGTTTGCTATCCTCCTAGAATGACCCATGGTTCGATCCCTAGTAAGGAGAGGCTTAAGAGAGGGATCAAAGATAACTTAATCAGGCTATCGGTCGGTATTGAAGATAAAACGGATTTAAAAGAAGATATTAAACAAGCTTTAAGTCAAGGTAGATAAAAGTCAATAAAATCAAGAGCTTGCCGCTTCTCCGGAAAGAAGAAAAGTGTTACAAAGGTAATAGGTGGGGGTAGTTATTAATCACTTGACATAGGGTGGGGGGGTATGGTATGTTTATACTGGGAGGTACAGCCTATGACTAAATCAAAGAAAGCCCAGCAGACGACACATAATGAGCAATTGGAGTTTTTAAGAAAGATCGAGGGGCAAATTCGCGGGATTCAGAAGATGATCGAGGAAAAGCGTTATTGTGTAGATATTATGACGCAATTACACTCGATCATTGGCGCTTTGTATCGCATTGAGAATGAAATATTCAAAAAGCATATTAATGGCTGCGTGATTAATTGTTTACAGGGAAAATCGGAAGTGGAAAAGCAGAAGAAGATAGAAGAAATAGTGGATTTGATCGCGAGGTTCAGGAAGGCAGCTTAAAATGCGGTGGAAATTAGTAATAACGGTTTCTATTCTGTTAGGGCAGATTGGCTTGCTTAGAGCTGCTGACCAGCAAGTTCTTTCACTATCTGAGGTGGTCACAGCCGCTTTAATAAATAATCCCCGGTTAAAAGCCGCACAGCAAAAGCTTAAAGCCAGTCAAAGCCGGGTAAAGTCAGCCTATGGCTTGCCAGATCCGTGGGTAGGATTAGAATACCAGAATGTGCCCAAAGGGACCACCCGTTTCCAGGACGCAGATATGAAGATGTATACCATTTCCCAAGAGATCCCATGGCCTGGCAAACTTTCCTTAAAAGCTAAGGCGAACCTGAGCCAGTCCGGCATTATTGAAGCTGAATATAAGGCTAAGGAAAGGGATATTATTGCCCAGGTCAAAAAGGCCTATTACGAACTTTATCTAGCCTATAAGTTGATCGATATAAATAAGGAAAACTCAGCCTTAGCAGAGCAAATAGTAAAAGTGGCTGAGCGTAAATACACGGTTAGCAAGGCCAGCCTGGCAGAAGTGCTTAAAATGCAGGTTGAAGCGGCTAAATTAAATAATCAGCTGATAACGCTGGAGAATCAAAAACAAGTTGCCCAAGCTAAGCTTAACACTCTGTTAAATCGTGATGTCTCCACAGAAACTGGTATCCCTGAATACCAGGAAGAAAAATCTTTCCAATATTCCCTTGAAGACTTATACCGCCTGATGAAGATCAACCAACCCGAGCTACTTGGCGCAGCAGCGGCTATTAAACAGAGCAGCCTTAACCTTTCCCTGAGTAGACATGAATACTTGCCTGATTTTATGCTGACGTATAAACAGCGTTTTGACACCGGTGATATGGCCAATGGTTGGGATGGTATGTTCAATGTTACGGTACCATTATGGTTCTGGCAGAAGCAGAATAATATGGTAAATGAAATGCAGGCAGAAAAAGAAATGGCAGTAGCAGATTATGAATCTATGGAAAACATGGCTCTCCTGGAAGTAAAGCAAATGTACCTGAAGCTTGATGCGGCACAACGGCAGATAGATTTGACAAAAAACAGTATCCTGCCCCAGGCGGAACAAGTGTTAAAAATATCCCGTACCGGTTATGAGTCAGATAAAGTAGAGTTCTTGGACCTGCTGGACAGCCAAAGAATGTACCTGGAGGCAGAGCAGGATTATTATATGAGCCTGGTGGACTATCAAATGACTAAAGCAGAATTGGAACAAATAGTGGGGGTGGACTTACCATGAAAAAACTAATAATATTGTTACTGGCTTTGCTATTGGTGATTGCCGGGATAGTTTTGTATAAATATAAATCAGGAGGACAACCGGCTGGTAAAAAAGTTTTGTTTTACCGGAACCCGATGAATCCTGAGATCACCTCTCCAGTAGCAATGAAAGATTCCATGGGCATGGACTATGTCCCAGTGTATGAGGAAGAAACAAAAGAGAAAAAAGTCCTCTATTACCGTAATCCCATGAATCCTAAAATTACCTCTCCGGTCGCGATGAAGGATTCTATGGGTATGGATTATATACCGGTATATGAAGAAGAACAGAAATCAGCCGGGTCTGCGGCGGGAGTGAATATTACCGCGGAAAAACAGCAATTAATAGGGATCACTAAAGAGACCGTGCAGATAAGAAATCTAATAAAGGAGATCAGTACTGTAGGAAAAGTAGCCTATGACCCTGACCTTTATGTTGCCCAACAGGAATACCTGGAAGTGATCAAATTGAATAAGATGGACAGCGACCTGACGGCTGCAGTGGAAAGAAAACTGTATTTAATGGGTATGAGCCAAGAGCAAATAAAACAACTGGCTGAACAAGGAAAACCGCAGGAAAATCTTTACCTGCCGTCAAACAACAATATTGCCTGGGTATATAGCCCGGTTTATGAATCTGACCTGTCTTTAGTTAAACCGGGATTACCTATTGAAGTTACGACTAAGGCTTATCCAGGAGAGACATACACTGGAAAGATCGTTGCTTTAAGTCCAGTGCTTGACCCGAAGACCAGGGCAGTGCAGGCGCGGGCTGAGGTAACGGATACCGGTCATAAACTAAAACCAGAGATGTACGTTAACGTGCGTATACTGGTGCCCTTAGGAGAAAAGCTGGCAGTGAGCGAGGAAGCAGTAATGGATACCGGAGAGCGCACTGTTGTTTTTGTCGCTTTGCCTGATGGCTATTTTGAGACTAGGAATATAAAACTGGGGCAAAAGGCGCAGGGATATTATGAAGTCCTGAACGGCTTAAAAGCCGGGGAAGAGGTAGCAGCCGCTGGTAATTTCTTTATTGATTCTGAGAGCAAGTTAAAAGCAGTGCCTGCAACAAAATAGAGGGTTTATGAACAGATTTATCAATAGGATCATAGAGTCGTGCGCTAATAATAGAATTACTGTCTTCATCGTCGTCAGCATGGCTGTGTTGGGCGGGTATTATGCTATGACCCATTTACCCTTGGACGCGATCCCGGACCTCTCCGATACCCAGGTTATTGTATTCGCTAAATGGGACCGTCCGCCGCAGATCATTGAAGATCAGGTAACGTATCCTATTACTACCGCTTTACTCGGAGCGCCGGGGGTTAAGGATATCCGCGGTTTTTCTGATTATGGTTTTTCTTATGTCTACGTGATCTTTAATGACGGGACTGATGTTTACTGGGCGCGCTCGCGGGTACTGGAATATCTTTCTAAAGTAATGCCGCAGCTGCCGCCGGATGTGCAGGTGGAATTAGGGCCTGACGCCACTGGTGTTGGCTGGGTTTATGAATACGCGCTGGTTGATGAGAGCGGGAAGCATTCTTTAGCAGACCTTACCTCCTTCCAGAAATGGCATTTAAAATATGCTTTGCAGTCAGTAAAAGGTGTATCTGAAGTAGCTACGATCGGCGGGATGGTCAAGCAGTATCAGGTTGTAGTTGATCCTAATGCTCTTTTGGCTTACCAGATCCCTCTCAATGATGTGGTAATAGCTCTGCAGAAGTCTAATCAGGAAGTTGGTACCCGTTTATTAGAGATCACTGGCAAAGAATATATGGTGACGGTCAAAGGATATCTGGCCTCAATAGCTGACATTGAACAAGTAGTCCTGATGAAAGATAAGAATGGAATACCGGTGCGGATCAAGGATGTGGCCAGGGTCCAGCTGGGACCTGATATCCGGCGGGGAGTAGCTGAACTTGACGGGCAGGGTGAAGTTGTTGGCGGAATAGTAGTGATGAGATATAAGGAAAATGCCCTGGATGTGATCAAACGGGTCAAACAGAAATTAAACGAGATACAGTTGCCGGAAGGCGTAAAACTGGTGGTCACCTATGACCGCTCTGAGCTTATTCATAAAGCCATCAATACGCTGAAAAAAGAATTATTCCAGGAAATGGCCGTGGTCAGCTTGATCATTTTTGTTTTCCTGCTGCATTTCTCTTCTTCCCTGGTCCCGATAGTTACCTTGCCGATCGCGGTGATCATATCGTTCATCCCGATGTATTTTATGGGCCTGACTTCCAATGTCATGAGCTTAGGCGGCATTGCGATTGCCATCGGAGCCATGGTAGATGCCTCTATTGTCGTAGTGGAAAATTCTCATAAGAAGTTATCTGCCTGGACTGAATCAGGAAAAAAAGAACCTTACCGGAAAATATTACTGGAGGCGGTGAAAGAAGTAGGGGCTCCTTCATTTTTCTCGTTACTGGTGATCTCGGTCTCTTTTATACCGATCTTTACACTGGAAGGATATGAAGGGAGGCTGTTTAAACCCTTGGCCTTTACCAAGAACTTTGCCATGATGTTTGCTGCGATCCTGGCAATAACCCTGGTGCCGGCGATAATTTTTGCTTTTATCCGTCCGGAACCGTTTACCTTCAGGCTCCAATGGTTAGCTCGGTTATTAAACAGGATCTTTGTTGGCAAGATACACGCTGAGGAAAATCATCCTGTCAGCCGGTTCCTATTCAGGATTTATGACCCTGTTGTTCATTTTGTCTTGCGTCGTCCGCGAACCATCGTGGCCATAGCTGCGGCAGCATTCCTTATTACTATGCCGTTCTTTTTCAAGATCGGCAAAGAATTCATGCCGCCTTTAAACGAAGGCACGATCCTTTATATGCCGACTACACCGCCGGGTATTTCCGTCACCGAAGCTACAAAACTACTGCAGGTGCAGGACAAGATATTGAAGACTTTCCCGGAAGTTACCAGTGTCTTTGGCAAAGCCGGACGTGCTGACACTTCGACTGATCCTGCGCCATATTCCATGATGGAGACTGTGGTTGTGCTTAAACCGCAGAACGAATGGCGGCACGCTGACCGTTGGTATTCGAATATCCTCCCTAAATTTATGCAAGCGCCTTTACGGCTGGTCTGGCCGGACCGGATGTCCTGGGAAGAGTTGATCCAGGAAATGGATGAGAAACTGCAATTGCCTGGACAGGTAAATGCCTGGACTATGCCGATCAAGGCGCGTATTGACATGTTGACTACCGGTGTGCGCACTCCCATCGGGATAAAGATCTATGGTGACGATTTGAGGACAATAGAGAATATCGGCCAGGAGATCGAGCAACAGCTAAGGCCAGTATCTGGCACCAGGAGTATTTATGCGGAAAGGACTTCCGGCGGCTATTTTGTCAATTTTAATTTAAAACGGGACCAAATCGCCAGGTATGGATTGACTATCGAAGATATACAAATGACCCTGATGGCGGCATTGGGCGGCGAGAATGTCACCCAGACCATTGAAGGCCGCGAACGCTATCCGGTGAATGTCCGCTACCCGCGCGAATTACGGGATGATCCGGAGAAAATAAAGCGTATTTATATTCCTACTCCTGCCGGCGCTGCTATCCCCATAGAGGAAGTAGCCGATATAACACTGACTACCGGGCCTTCTATGATCCGGGACGAAAATGGACGGTTAGCTGGCTATGTATATATTGATGTAGCCAACCGGGATATCGGCAGTTATGTTGATGAAGCGAAGAGCATGCTCAAAAAGAATGTATCCTTGCCAACCGGTTATTCCCTGGTATTCAGCGGACAGTATGAATTTATGGAACGGGTAAAGCAACGGATGAAACTGGTCCTGCCGCTGACATTGTTCATTGTCTTTTTCCTGCTGCACATTAATACGCGCAGCTATGTTAAAACATTTATTGTCTTGCTGGCAGTGCCATTTTCCCTGATCGGCGTGGTTTGGATACTTTATTTATTGAACTATAACCTGAGCATCGGGGTTTGGGTAGGAATAATAGCTTTACTGGGGGTGGACGCGGAGACTGGCGTGTTTATGCTGCTCTACCTTGATCTGGCTTATGAAGATATGAAAAAGGCCGGCCGATTGAATACCTTGGCAGACCTGAAAGAAGCTATCATCCATGGCGCAGTGAGACGTATCCGTCCGAAGATGATGACTGTCGGTACCACCTTTATCGGCTTGTTGCCGATCATGTGGGCGCAGACTTATGAGTTAGGCGCGGATGTGACCAAAAGGATCGCCGCGCCGATGGTAGGGGGAATATTCACATCCTTCGCAATGGAACTGATCGTTTACCCGGCGATATATTTTCTATGGAAAAAGAAAGGCATAATAAAGGAGAAATAAGTCAATAAAAAGAAGAAGGAGCAGATTTACTTTATTCCAGGGATGTTCTATACTAATTTTAAAATACTGAGGAGGGATATATGAGGAAAGTAATAATGATCTTGCTGTTATTGTTGAGTGCGACGTTGACCCTGGCTGCTGATATGGGTGGGCAGACATGCCCCGTTACTGGGGAGAAGATGGATCCTAAGACAGCGATAAATTATGAATACAAAGGTAATACGTATACTTTTTGCTGCGCTGGTTGTGTGGACCAGTTTAAAAAAGACCCGGCAAAGTATATCGCTGCTCTGCCGCCTTTATCCGGTACGGTAAAAGATGGGGTAAGGGAAATTACCGTGACAGCCAAAAAATATGAGTTTTCGCCTGATCCGATCGGGGTAAAACAAGGAGAAAAGGTACGATTGAAAATAACCGCAACTGATACGGATCATGGATTCGGAGTACAGGAATATAAAATCGACCAGAAATTGCCAATTGGCAAAGAGCAGATAGTGGAATTTACGGCTGACCAGGCAGGAACTTTTATTGTTAAGTGTACTGTCTTTTGCGGCTTTGGCCATGGCAGTATGAAAGGGCGGCTGATAGTACAGCCACCACAGGAAAAGATGAATATGCCGGAACATTCAGGGATGGGGAAAAGTCATAAAATGTAATTAAGGCAGGAGGCTTTATAGCCTCCTGTTTCTTAATTTAATACTTGACAAGATTGGTCATATATAGTATACTGTAACTAGAGGTAAAGGATGTTAAAGATATCAACCCGTTGCCGATATGGATTATTAGCCATGGTAGAGCTGGGACAATGTTATGGCCAAGCTTCTATATCAGCACAGGAGATATATAAGAAGCAGCGCATTCCTAAATTTTATTTACAGCAGTTGCTGGTAAAGCTGAGAAGGAATGGATTAGTAAAAAGCATAAGGGGCACTAAGGGCGGGTTTATCCTGAAAAAAGATCCAAAAATGATCAAGATACTGGATATAGTGAAAGCAGTGGAAGGCCCGATCCAGCTAATCTCTTGTACCAAGCAATCCAGGGACAAGTGTTGCCGTAAGATCAAGGAATGCTTGACCAGGCCGGTTTGGGTAGAGTTACATGATGTAGTAAATAAAGTGTTGAACGACCGAACTTTGCACGATCTTATGAGGTGAAATTATGGATGTTAAACGACATTACTTTGATTATGCCGCGACTACTCCGGTGCATCCGGAAGTAATTAAGGCTATGCAGCCCTATTGGGATATGGTTTATGGCAATCCGTCCAGTATCCATACTTTTGGGCAGGAAGCGAAAACAGCCCTAACCCAAGCCCGGGATTTGATCGCTAAATATATTAATGCCAAGAGCGAAGAGATCGTTTTTACCGGTGGGGGCACGGAAGCGGATAATTTTGCCCTGATCGGGATTTTTGAAGCTAACGCTAAAAAAGGCAATCATATTATTACTACTACTATTGAACATCACGCGATCCTGGAAACTTGTAAGTTCCTGGAAAAGCACCGTGGCGCTAAAATTACTTATGTGCCGGTTGATAAGTACGGTTTGATTGATCTGGAAGCCATTATTAAGGCGATTACGCCGCAAACTATTTTGATCTCAGTAATGCATGCCAATAATGAGATTGGCACTATAGAACCAATAGCCGGTATAGGAAAAATAGCCAAAGAAAAAGGGATCTATTTTCATACAGATGCTGTACAGACCTTTGGCAGCCTGGACCTGGATGTAGAGAAACTGAATATTGACTTACTTAGCGCCAGTGCCCATAAGTTATACGGACCCAAGGGAGTAGGACTGCTATATATAAGGAAAGGTGTGCGCATCCTACCGTTGCTACATGGCGGAGAGCAGGAAAGAAGGCGTCGCGCGTCTACGGAAAATGTCCCTGGTATTGTAGGTTTTGGTAAAGCAGTAGAACTGGCAATACAGGAAAAACAGGCACGCCACCAGCATGTGACTATTCTGCGGGATAAGCTGATCAAAGGAATATTGGAAAAGGTCGATGAATCCCAATTGAACGGGCATCCCACTAAACGGTTACCTAATAATGTTAATGTTACCGTGAAATATATCGAAGGAGAATCGATGCTGATCAACCTGGACCTGGAAGGAATAGCAGCCTCAACAGGTTCAGCCTGTTCCAGTAGTTCACTTGAGCCTTCTCATGTCCTGAAGGCGATCGGCGTTAGCCCGGAAGTCGCGCACAGCAGCCTGCGTTTTAGTCTGGGCCGGCTCAATACGGATGAAGATGTTGACTATTTATTGGAAGTATTACCAAGGATCGTTAAGAAACTCAGGGAAATGTCACCATTATATAAGAAGAAATAAAACAGTTATAAGTTGAAAGTGTAAAGTGTTAAAGTTAGGTTTAAAACCTTAACTTATAACTTAAAACTTTAAACTTAACACTGCATTTGAAAAGGAGGGATATCTATGAAAGAAAAGGTACTAAAAAGCTTAGAAAAAATCGCTAAAATGCTGGGAGCCGATGGCGGCAGCGTAGAGTTAGTGAGCATAGATGAAAAAGAGGGATTGGTAAAAGTAAAATTGCTGGGCGCCTGTATGGGTTGTCCTATGGCTACGATGACTTTAAAGAATGGCATCGAGCGGATCTTGAAAGAAGATGTACCGGAAGTGAAAAAAGTCGAAGCAGTAAATTAAGCACAAATCCGAAACTCTAAATCCGAAATACTAAACAAGCTCAAATTAATAATAATGTTCAAAATAATAAAGTTTAGGAATTAGATATTAGGATTTCGAATTTGTTTTAGAAGAAGGAGGTGGAGATCATGAGAGCAAGAGCATCTAGAAAATATTTTCTTCGTCCAGTAGCTCATTGCTGTGGCGGGAAACGAAAATAGCCTGAAGAGGTTTATGACTCTTCAGGCGTAGATCAATCCTGTTAGTCCGCCTAAGGCGGACTAACAGGTATATTAGAATGTTGAGGGAATATGAACATCTCCAGACTATTAAAGGAAATTAAGGATATTGCCAAAAGAAAGAACGCGGTAATATTGGCGCATAATTATCAGTTGCCGGAAGTCCAGGAAGTTGCAAATTTTGTTGGTGACTCCCTGGAATTGAGTCTTAAGGCCAGTGAGACTAAAGCCGAAATAATAATTTTTTGTGGTGTATATTTTATGGCTGAGACCGCGGCAATTATCTCTCCTTCAAAAACCGTACTAATACCTGATCATAATGCCGGGTGTCCCATGGCTGGCATGATCAATGTTGAGAATGTGCGAGAGCTCAGGAGACAGCATCCTCAAGCTAAAGTTGTTTGCTATGTCAATTCCAGTGCTGCGGTTAAAGCTGAAAGTGATATTTGCTGTACCAGTTCTAATGCCCTAAAAGTAGTCAACTCCTTGACTGGTACCAAAGAGATCATTTTTATACCTGATAAATATTTAGGTAGCTATACGCGTCTTAAAGCACCTGAAAAAAAGTTTATCATTTGGGAAGGATATTGCCCGACGCATGTCCGTATTACGAGCGATGATATACTTAAGATGAAGAGAAAATATCCAGAAGCCTTGGTCATGGTCCATCCGGAATGCAGGAGTGAAGTGGTTAAGATGGCTAATGCGGTCGTTTCAACAGGCAGCATGAGTAAATATGCACAGGAAAAAGAGGCCCAGGATATTATAGTGGGTACGGAAGTCGGGATTTTGCATCGGTTAAAAAAGGAAAACCCCGGCAAACAATTTATTCCGGCTAATCCCCAGGCGGTGTGTCCAAACATGAAATTGATCACCTTGGAAAAGATATTTTGGTCATTGCAGGATATGATCTATCCGGTAAAAATAGAAGAGCCAGTTCGCAGTAAAGCGAAACTGGCTATCGACAAAATGATATCCTTATCCAAACAGGATTGAGTGCACTAACTATTTAATTTCCGGTTCAGTGATCTTTTCATAGATAAGTACTACCGCGATACAAGCCAGCGGCGTAGCGATCAATCCGGTTAACAACCAGGAAAGGATAAGTTTAGTATCCACATTGGTATTATAAGTGATCAAGAGCGGCGGTACGGTAATAGCCCACAGCAAGATCCCCAGGAAAAAGCCCTTCGTTACACCCTTCCCAGGAATGCCATGCTGCAAAACCGTAAACATTAGAGCGTAAATAAGCCCACTAGAGAAGTTCCCCAATAAAGTTTGAACCAGCCAAACATTGCTTAATGGTTTGAGCAATTCGGGGGTTTGGGCGTAGAAATTCTTAAAAAGGATCGTAAAAAGCGCGTTGATAAAATAGGAAACAGTAGCTACTACTATTCCCGCTAACAGCCATTTAGCTATATTTTTCACTATTCTGCCTCCTTTTAAATACCCTGCCTACCGGCAGGCAGGGATTACACTAATAGAGCAAGATGATTAGAACTTGTTTTTTTAATTGGTGTAATCTTTTTTGGAAATCAGTATAATCACTTTAGTAGTTTAGCAGAAAACAAGATTGCTGTAAATAATAAAAAATAAAACTTTTCAGGGCTCCAGGGCTTCCAGGTGATGTTTTACCACTTTACCTTCAACCATGTAAATAACATCTTCGGCAATATTTGTTGTGTGGTCACAGATCCTCTCCAAATGGCGGGCTACCAACAATAGGGCTACCGCCCGGGGAGCAGTGGACGCGTCTTTGGAAATATAATCACTGATCAGCTCTGATTGGACCAGGTTACGCAGGTTGTCAGCTTCCGGATCGCGCAAAATAACTTTTTTAGCCAGTTCTACATCCTTATGCACAAAAGCATCGATCGCTTCTTTGACCATACTTTGGGCCAGAGTCGCTAATTTAGGGATATCGATCAAAGGTTTAAGCTGGGGTTTATCCGATATTTCCAGGCAACGCTGGGCAATATCCACGGCCAGGTCGGCGATACGTTCCAGGTCTGTGCAGATCTTCATGGTCATGGTAATAAAACGCAGGTCAATAGCCATCGGCTGGTGCAAAGCCAGCAAGTCAAGGCATTTTTCGTCTATAGCTAATTCCATCTCATCTATTTTTTTGTCTTCAGTGATCACCTGCCTGGCTTGTTCAGCGCTTCGCGCTTTTAACGCCTCGACTGATTTAAGGATCGATTCTTCGGTTAAACTGCCCATGCGCAAAACCTCTTTGCCAAGGTCTGCTAATTCTTCGTCAAAATGCCGTTGCATAATTTCCCCCTCGAGTTTGTTAATTGTTGATTGTTGATAGTTGATTGAAAAAGCGATACTGTTTTGAGTATTTTCTATCAACTATGAACTGTATTTTAGCCGAATCTTCCCGTGAGATAATCTTCTGTGCGGGAATCTTTCGGACTGGTGAATATTTGGGTAGTTTCCCCAAACTCTACCAGGTCGCCCAATAAGAAATACCCGGTGTATTCAGATACCCGTGCTGCTTGCTGCATATTATGGGTCACGATAATGATCGTATATTGCTTTTTTAACTCATACATCAGGTCTTCAATTTTTGCGGTAGATATCGGATCCAGCGCGGAACAGGGCTCGTCCATCAGCAGGACCTTCGGCTCCACTACCGCCAGCCGGGCGATACAGAGCCGCTGCTGCTGTTCACCGGACAAAGTGAGCGCATTCACGTCCAATTTATCCTTTACTTCATTCCACAAATGCACTGATTCCAGGCTCCACTGTAATTTTTCTTCCATTATTTTCTTATCCAGAATACCATGAACCCGCAAACCATAAACGACATTGTCATAAATACTTAAGGGAAAAGGGTTCGGCCTTTGGAAGACCATTCCCACGTTTTTGCGCAATGCCAGTAAGTCAAAGCTGTTATGATAAATATCTTTATTATCTATTTTGACGGAACCGGTGATCCTGACATCATCGATCAGGTCATTCATCCGGTTCAAGCATCTTAAAAAAGTAGATTTGCCGCAACCTGAAGGACCGATCAGGGCAGTGATCTTTTGCTGCTCAATATTCAGGTTAATATTCTTCAATGCCTGAAAATTGCCATAAAACAATGATAAGTTGTTTACTTCAATAATGCTCATTTTAAATCCTTGTTGATAGAGGGTAGTTGATAGTTGATTGAAAAAACCAGGGATCTCTTATTTTGTTCTTTCTATCAACAATCAACAATGAACTATCAACTGTATTTAACCAAATCTTCCTGAAATATAATCATTGGTCCGCTGGTCAGCGGGGGTAGTAAATATTTTTTCTGTTTGGCTGATTTCGATCAGCTCTCCGTTCAGGAAAAAAGCGGTGCGGTCAGCCACTCTGGCAGCTTGTTTGGTATTATTAGTCACCAAAATAATAGTATAGTCTTTCTTTAACTGGCGCAGGGCTTCTTCAATTTTCATGGTGGATATCGGGTCCAGGCCGGAACATGGTTCATCCAGTAAAATAAATTCTGGTTTCAGGGCCAGGATCCTGGCTACGCACAATCTTTGTTGTTGCCCGCCGGAAAGCTTCAATGCGCTGCTGTCCAGCCGGTCCTTTACTTCTTCCAGGAGGGTGGTCTTATTCAAACAATCAGTCACGAGTTCGTGCAGTTTGGTCTTATTGTGCAAGCCGGCCATTTTTGGCCCAAAGGCCACATTCTCGTAAATAGAACGGGGCAGGGGAGTCGGGGTCGCAAAAACCATCCCCAGCTTGCGTCGCAGTTCTACCAAGCTCATCTCCGGAGCGTAAATATCCTGGCCGTCGATCGTCAATGTCCCTTCTACCCGGGAGCCAACGACAAGGTCATTAAGCCGGTTTAACGCGCGCAGGAACGTTGATTTGCCGCTGCCGGCAGGGCCGATGATACCCAGTATCTCATTTTTGTAAACGTCCAGATTTATATTTTTCAGCGTCTGGTTAGTGCCGAAATAGTGGCTGAAATTAGCTGCTTTGATCGTAATGTTTGCCATCTAAATGATCCCTTACTTTTAAGAATACTTTTTAATATACTGATGCATCATCCGGTACGAAATAATGTTAATAAACAAAATAGTAATGATCAGCACCGCAGCCGTGCCATAAGCATTGGGCATGGAAATACCTTCCCTGGCCAGAATATAGAAATGCACCGCCATAGTACGGGAAGATGAAAAGATCGAGGTCGGCATGCGTAAAGCGCTGCCAGCAGTAAAAATAGTAGCCGCTGTTTCACCAACGCTCCGGCCGATACTCAGGATGATACCGGTTAGGATCCCAGGTAGTGCGGAAGGGAAGACCACTTTAGTGACAGTTTGCCATTTAGTGCTCCCTAGGGAATAACTTACTTCCCGGTAATTATAAGGTACAGACTTAAGCGCTTCTTCACTGGTCCGGATGATGGTAGGCAGGAGCATAAAAGCCATGGTTAGGCTGCCGCTTAATATGGACCAGCCCATTTTTAATTTGGTCACAAATAAAATAAAACCGAATAATCCAAAGATAATTGAGGGAATGCCTGCTAGGCACTCAGAGCCAAAGCGGATAATTTTTGTAATCTTACTTTCCCTGGTATACTCATTGAGATAAATAGCTGTGCCCACACCCAGGGGGGTAGCTACAAGAAGCGCTCCAATAGTCAAGGCGATAGTACCGATGATCGTAGAATAGATACCGCCGCTTTTGCCCATATCCATGGGATTGGTCGTTAAAAAAGCGTAGTTTAGTACCGGCAGTCCCTTACGCAAAATGTAAAAAATAATGAAAAAAAGGATAAATATGGTAATAAGGGTAAAAAGCCAGAGGAGCGATTGCACTACTTTTTGTTCAAGCTTAGGATTGATATACATTATTTAGCCGCCTTTCCTTTGGCGGAAGTAGCATTGGCGATCGTATTCAAGATCATGATAATAATAAATAATATAACACCGGTAGCAAATAAGGCCTGGCGGTGCTCACCACTGGCATAGCCCATTTCCAGGGCTATATTAGAGGTTAAAGTCCTGACTGGATCTAAAATAGAGTGAGGGATCATGACAGCATTACCGGCGATCATAATGGTGGCCATGGTTTCACCGATAGCCCGGCCCATACCCAGGATAATACTGGCAATGATGCCGGATTTGGCAGCCGGCAAAGTAACCATTTTAGTAGTTTGCCATTTAGTAGCGCCCAAGGCGATCGAACCTTCGCGATAACTGCGCGGTACTGCTTGCAGGGAATCGATGGAAATACTGATGATCGTGGGTAATATCATGATGCCCAGAATAATGGATGCAGCCAATACCGAGAATCCCGGTCCGCCGAATCTTTCGCGGATAAAAGGCACCAGGATGATGACTCCCATAAAGCCGTACACCACGGAAGGTATTCCGGCTAATAACTCGATAATAGGTTTAATGATCTGGCGAAGACGCTTCGTAGAAAACTCAGTCAGGAAGATCGCGCAAGCCAGGCCAAAAGGTATTCCGATAAAGAGCGAGCCGACAGTTACCATGATCGACCCGATGATCATCGATAAAAGGCCAAAACTCTGTTCCGTTGGATACCAATCTGTGCCTAAAAGAAAATTTTTAAAACCATATTTAAACATAATGGGAGTACCCTCTTTAAAAATAAAGAGAGTGATCACCACCAATATGGAAACAGCGGAGAAAGCTAAGACGAGCAGTGCCAGTTCTATTAGTTTTTCGTTTCTTTCAATCCTATTCATTTGGCTGGAATAAGACCTTCCTTTTCTACTAAAACCTGGCCTTCCTGGGAAAGCACAAAGGTTATAAAATCCTTAACTTGTCCGGTTGGCTGCCCTTTGGTGACAAACAGGAAAGGACGAACCAGTTTATAGCTCTTAGTTATTATATTTTCATCAGTAGCAGTAACGTTATCTAATTTTAAGGCTTTTACTTTATCATTCACCAAGCCTAAAGAAATATACCCCATGGCATGGGGATCACCAGAGATTATTTCCCTGACCGCGCCATTGGAATCCTGGACAATAGCCCATTTGCAAATACGGGTTTTCCCCATGACCATATCCTGGAACGCGCCACGGGTTCCGGAGCCTTCCTCGCGCGTAACCACCGTGATCGGCCGGTCAATACCACCGACTTCTTTCCAGTTCAGGATGGTTCCGGCAAAGATGCCTTTCAACTGGGCCATGGACAAGTTATTAACTGGATTGGAGGGATGTACTATTACCGCCAATCCATCACGGGCTACCACAATTTCATTTAAGTCTTTTTCTT
>JAQUQP010000002.1 GCA_028716025.1 bacterium
ATTATCCGCCCGTGGTTAAGTATTACTATTACTATATGGCGTATTGCCGCTCTTGCCGCCGCCGTTTTTTCATAGTCTCGGGAATGTATAAGAGTATCTCTATAATAATAGTCTCATTATTTGGACTAATGCCGTATCGGCTGAAAAATCTTTTATATGATGTTCTGCAGAAAAGCGTGAAAATAAAACCCTGGCTAAAGAAATACATATTAAAAAAGTATAAAATGGAGCGAACATGAATAAGCTATCCGTAATTACCGGAGTTTATAACGAAGAACTGACTGTCGTAGAAGTGTATGAGACGATTAAAAAAACTTTTATAGACATAGGTGATAAGTATGATTACGAACATATTTTTATGGATAATTGTAGTACGGATGAAACCTTGTCTATTCTCAGGGGAATCGCTGCCAAAGACAAGAGAATTAAAGTAATTTCATATTCCAAGAATTTTGGTCCGGTAAAAAGCGAGTTTATCGGTTATAAGTACGCTACCGGCAAAGCAGTGATAGATTTTGAGGCCAATTTAAAGGATCCGGCGGAAATGATCCCGGTTTTTATTAAATATTGGGAAGAGGGCTATGAAGTGGTTTATGGGGTCAGGAACAAAACTCAGGATAATTTTATTATGCTTTTTATGCGTAAATTGTTTTATAAAATAGCTGATATGTTAAGCAATGAGCCATTGCCGCAAAATGCCGGCGGTTTTCGGCTGGTAGACCGCAAAGTGGTTGATGAACTCATTAAGATCGATGATTTTAAGCCCTATGTACGTGGTTTGATCAGCAGCATCGGGTTTAAACAGATCGGGATAGATTATGAAAGAAAAGCCAGACCAAGAGGCAGGTCCAAGAGTAATTTTGGATATTTGGTGGACTTTGCTATTAATGCTTTTATTAGCTATTCCATAGTGCCGATCAGAATTTGCACGTATCTGGGTGGCGTACTGGCGGCAATGAGCATACTGTTATCGATTGCCTATGCTATTATGAAACTGTTTATGACCAATATCCAGCCTCCCGGCATTGCCACCGTTGTCGTGCTGATCTTATTCTTTTCAGGAATTCAGTTGTTTTTTCTTGGCGTTATCGGTGAATATGTTGGAGCTATTCATTCACAAGTTCGCCGGAAACCTTTCGTAGTTATCAGAGAGAAAATAAATATTAGTTAGGGTATGTAATTACATGGTTGGCATATTATTGGGTGCGATAAATAATGAAAAAATATAAATACTTAGCGGTTATAATACTGCTCATTGTTTTAATTATGAGTGAATACCATTATATCAAACGGGATATTAATCGGAATACCAAGAATATACTTGATGGCTCATATTTAATGAATTCACAGATCACGGTTATTGATCCCCAACACCGGGAAATATACGGCACTGAAAACAAAGAAGGATTTTTAGCTTATGGTCCGTATATTTCATTAAGGCCAGGACGATATACTGTTAAATATGCTCTCTTAATGCCTAAGATAGTGATGGGGATCAGTGAGGGGGCGACAGTCGGTTATTGTGATGTCAATGTTAACGGTTATCCGGAATATAACCAGAAAATAGAATTAAAATTAAAAGATCTGGCTGGCGGACGTACAAAATTGACGAAGTTAAATTTTACCGTCCCAGCCGGCAATCCGACGCTGGAATTCAGGATTTATAAAAAAGCTGGAATAGCGCTATCCTTGACCGGTCTGCAGTTACGGCCGACGGTAAGGGAAATCATTTTTTCGAAAGAAAGTAAGTGGGTAAAATTTAATATGGTCCTGGCAGTGTCCGTGGTATTGTTATTAGGATCATTCTTTATGGTTTATTTGCTAAAAAAGTCATTCGGTTATAAATACAGGTTAAAAATAGCAGGATTTATTATCTTCCTGGCTTTTGCCGAATGGTGGTGGTTTAGTCATAAATTATTACTGCCAATTTTTCCCGGAGCGAGCATGTCCACACAAATTGGCATAATTGATACAAAACATAGTGAGATCAGAGGGATAGGGGGTAAAAACGGATATTTAACGTTTGGCCCATATTTGCCATTGGCCGAAGGTAATTATGCCGTTATTTATAAACTGAAGTTAAATAATTACGTTCCGCGGGACAATCCCAACCGGGAGATCGGAGTGGCGGATATAAATATAGTCGGTTTTGAGAAAGAAGGAGTAACCAGAGTAATAAAAGCCGGTGATTTTAACGGCCGGCATAGGGCTAAAGTGGTGATGAGATTTAAAGTCCCACCGGGAATGCCCGGAATTGAATGCCGGATTTTCCAGTACGGAGGTAATGACCTGTCATTAATATCCATCCGGGCCCATACGACTGATTATATCAAGAAGTATTATAAGATCCATCTTGATTTTATAGGCCTGGCTTTGCTGTTAGCCATAGTTTTCATATAGGGTCATAGGAGAAAAAGATAATGAAAATTGCCAAGAAGAGTTCCTGGCTGTTGATCGTAATAGCTGTTTTCATATTTGAATTCTGGCTGTTCCAGAAGGTCGGATATATTAAAATATTTTCCGGCGAGTACAGTATGAATTCTCAGTTATCGACTTTTAAAGACCATAAGATCACCGGTGATGGCGCCGCGGCCGGTTTTCTCTGTTACGGTCCATACCTTCCTTTAAAAAAGGGTACATATATCGTTAAGTTTGTGGTTCAGGTGAATAATTCGGTAACTGACTTAGAGAAAAAAGTAGGTTTTTGTAACGTCAACGTAGTTGGGCAGGATAGCTATAATACCACCACGGAGCTTACGCTCAGGGATTTCAGTAAAACCAGCCAATTGGTCATACATGATTCTAAAACTCCTGGACAGCCGATCCTGGAATGGCGGCATTTCCTGGAAAAAACTGTTAAATTAAAAGTGAAAATACCAGAGGGGATGCCCCAGACCGAATTCAGAGTTTTCCAATATGCCGGTAATAATGTAACGGTTGATGGCATATATCTTAGACCGCGTAACCTGAAAAGCCTGTTGGGCGTGCTGCTGAACAATTTCCTTAAATATAACCTTATTTTATTCGGGATATTGTGCCTAATTTGCGCTATAGTATACGTGCGCCGGCAATACCAAAAGAATCTGTACCGCCAGGAAATTCCCTATGCTCTGCCGGGGACTTTTATTTGGTCTGGCGCGGTGGTAGGCTTTTTTGCTTTGCTCATGCTTAATTCTTATCTATTGGATAAAGCTAAGATCCCATTTTCCGGCTGGCTCGAAAGCGGTCTTATTATGGCGGAAGCAGCTATCTTTTGGTATCTCGTCAGGAAGAATAAATGGTCCTGGCCGTCTATTTCTTATAACCGCGGTGATAGTTTCTTTTTTACCTTGGTCTTTGGTTTTATCGGTTACGTTCTCTTAAAGCCGGTTTGGCCAACCTGCATGCCTATTAATTTCAGTTCAGATGCCGTCTATCACTTTTCTTACATTGATTACATATTCCGTTATAATAATATCAGCGGATTCGGTGTGAGCGCCTATCCTTTTGGATATCATCTGATGACAGCTATGCTGGCAAAGTTTACCACTATACCGCCTATTAAGGTGATGCAATTGATCCTGATTTTTAGCGTAGCTCTTACTACCGCCATGACTTACGCCATTATTTGCCGGTTGTTTGATCTGCGCCAAGACGGCCGTTGGCTGGCATTGGGCATAGTATTTACATTGTTCTGGGTCAGGGGATATTACGAGCTTTCTTTCAATGCTTTCTTCCATGCTCCCATGATCTTTAGCTATTTATTCCTGATCTTATTCCTATGGGGATTGATAGAATATCGCCGGTCGAACCATTGGCTCATATTCCTGGTATTGAATTTAGCCGGTATAGGGCTGGCCTATACGTATACTTCTTACCTGCCGCTGCTGGTTATTCCGGCTATTCTTACCATATTCTTAAGACTGGATCTAAAGTTTTCCCGCCGTTGGTTGGATGTTATTTTAATCTTGCTGATACCCATGATCTTAGTCGTTATTCATCTTATCTCAGGCAATACCGGCAAGGTCGGCTTGGATGTCCTTAATCATGAAGGGTGGTGTATCCCGGCACGGTTTGCTGATTTCGGCGACTTCGGTGAACATAAGATTGGCGGTGTATTCCTGGTATTGGCTTTACTGGGCATTCCTTTGTTTATCACCAGCCGTCAGGCAAATCTGCCTTTTTTGAGTTTTACTTTTGCGGTTTTGTTCAATTTCGGGGCTTTATATGCTTTACGGCATTACTTCAATATATTTTCCTATTACCAGGCTAACAAAATTCTTTATATTACCCCTTATTTGGCGGTGGTTTTTATCACTGCGGTAGTGTATACTCTCCGCCGGCAGATCATCGAAAAATATCAGCCGATAGTGGGTAAGAAGATCTACCCGGCTTTGGCCGTCTTCTGGTCAATATTCTTGATCTGGTTCATGGTTTATATTTTCAAGATGGAAAGTTATAAGCCAAATTACAATGAAATGATCAGGGAACCGATTTACCTGAGTATGGAATGGTCCCGCAATAATATCAAGGGTCCTTTTACCTGTATTTATCATCAAAACATGGTGGGGCATTGGATGAGAGGCGGATTCCTCTACGATATGCCTAATGGAATGAATAATGACCAGTATTACAGCCAGGTGATCGTTGGGCCGCTGCCGTCTCTAAAGGATTGGCTGGTAAAAGCCAACCACGGTGAAGTAGCGGTAATTGATGATCTAACTTTAACACCCTTAACTCCGGAAGAGTCAGCCTTATTTGAAATATTGTTCCAACGTGAGAACAGCGCGGTAATTCGTAAGAAATAAGGATAAAAATGTCAGCTCTGGATTTCCCTACTTTTAAGAAAATACCGGTACATATTTGGATCGCGGCCAGCGCTTGGGGCAGCCGTTTAATCACCGGGTTGGTACAACTTTTCAGCATGCGTATCTTGATCGGCGGTCTGGGCACTGAACGATACGCGGTATTCGTGCTCTTAACCAGCTTGATCGGTTGGTATACCCTGGCCGATGCCGGAGTGGGATTAAGCTTAATGAACTATATTTCCGAACAACGGGCTAAGAAGGAATCATATGCCCGTTATGTGCTAATGGCAGCGCTGATCACCCTGCTGGAATTAGTTGCCGGCTTAATTATCCTTTATGGCTTGGGCTTGTTAGCGGCTCCCATATTTCTTAAACAATTCGGATTTCTGGGGCAAGCGGAAAAAATCAAGTTGTTCTACATATCCGGGGCTATCCTTTTTTCAACCAGCTTGTGTGGTTTGACATATAAGATCTGGTATGCTGAGCAGAAGGGGTATTTGGCTAATATTGTGCCGGCGGTGGCTTCCTTGCTGGGTCTGGCAGGAGCCTGGCTGGTGTTGCGGAACCCGGTTACTAATAAGCTTTATTGGAGCCTGCTGGCTTTTATCTCTCCTCCGCTAGCGCTGGGATTGGGACTATTTTTATTCAAAATAGCTTTTATTGGTCGGGAAAATTGGCATTTTGAGCCGGCGATTTTGGCAGCGATAATAAAGAGGGCAATGAGATTTTTTGGTTTTACTCTGTTGGGACTGGTCATTACCCAGATAGATTATCTTATTTTGTCACAAACAGTAAAAGCTTATGATATCGTGATCTATAATATTGTTACCAAACTGTATAGTTTTGCTTTTACCATCTATGCCGCAGTACTGGCGGCCTGGCACCCGGTAAATTGTGAAATGTACATCAGGCGAGAGTTTGATAAAATTAAGAGCAATGCCAGGCTTTATGCATTGGCCGGGATTGGCGGTATGACTCTATTCATCATTTTACTGCTGGTTTTCAAGTCTTATGTGGGACGTATTTTTTCGCCTAACGAAATAATCGTTATCCCTGGTTTATTTATACTATTCACTGGTTTGTATTTTATCATTCGCATCTGGAATGACACTTTTGTGACCCTTCTGGTCAGTATGAATAAATTCAGACAAATGTTTATGATCGCACCTGTGCAAATCGCTATTTCCCTGGGCTTGCAGATATTTTTAGCCAGACAATACGGTATTTATGGTATTGCGGCGGGTTTGTTTATAGCCTATGTGCTGACCAGTGCTTGGTTTTTGCCTTGGGCCGCTTTTAGGTTCATATCTGGGATGAAAAAGGAGTAATGTGAGCAAAATAAAATTATCCATTTGCATCCCCACTTACCAGCGGGAGAACTGGCTGAAAGAATGCCTGGGATCGTTGGTGCCGCAAATTACTTCGGATGAAGTAGAGGTCGTGGTCGTCGATAATTGTTCCCAGGATAACACTACCCAGGTGGTAAATGATTTTGTTAAAAATAACCAGCGGATACGATATTACCGTAACGAGCGAAATCTTGGTTACAGCGGTGGACAGGCAAAATGCTTTGAATATTCCCGGGGGGATTATACCGCTATTCTCTGCGATGATGATGTTTACCTTGACGGCGAAGTAGCGGAGATATTCAAAGTTATAAACCAGCCGCAAGAATACGCTTTAATCGCTCTTAATTATTATAATTTTGTAGAGAATTATCAAAAACCGCATAAAGCTGATTTTTGTCCGGAAAAAGATCTGGTTTTTAAACGCGCCTATGATATCCTGCATTATCCTTCAGTGGGACACTATTCAGCCGTGATTTTTAATATGCGTTTAGCCAGGCAAAAACTACCTCTACTGGACCTGGCTGCCGCGGAGAAACACCGGGGTATAATTTCTGAATTAGCCGTCCGGGTAACCGCAGGGTCAAACTTGCCGGCTTATTTTATCGGTGCCAGGAAACTGGCAGTGCGCATCCCTTTTAGCCTGGATTATGATACTTTAAAGCATTTATGTATAGATGAATACGAATTTTATTCAGCTTTATATAAAGAGGGTATTATTACCGAAGCGGATTTGGCTTGCCGGATAAACTGGACAATGATCCGTCTGCCTAAAGCCATAATTAAAGACTGGTCTAAACTGGACACCGCGGAAAGAAAAGCAGTATCTGAAAAACTCATTGGCTATTTTAGTAATAATGAAAGTTTTATCCGTCATAGCCTGCCCTTGCTGAATTGGGGAAAAAACTCGGCTGTCAGAAGCTTGTACCGTTTACTAAGCTGGATGGCGGCGGAGAAGAGGAAGCTGGTATGCACTATCAGAAAATAAACCTTACCACATGGTCAGGAGAATAATAATGGGATGGGACAGTAAAGGCAGAATTTATGAGAATTATACCAAGCATGTTTCACAGCATCAGGATGTGTCTGGAGAAGGATTAAAGCGTTGGAGCAGTTATTATCAGTCAAATTACGCGAAATTTTTACCACCTGATAAAGAGGCCAGAATATTGGATGTCGGCTGCGGTTATGGAAGGGTGATGTATTTTTTACGAAGTGCGGGATATAATAATGTTACCGGTATTGACATAAGTCCTCAACAGATCGAAGCCGCGAGAAAAAACGGGTTTACCCGGGTTGAAAAAGTGTCAGCTTTTGAGTATTTGGCGGACAAAGAAGAACAGTTCGATATTATTTTCATGATCGATATTCTGGAGCATATTGAAAAAGCGGAAGTAATCAAGCTTCTCGATAGGATCCTGCTGGCGTTAAAACCTTCTGGCCGTTTGGTTTTACAGCTGCCTAACGCGCTTACTCCCTTAAATGTATACCTTTACCGGGATTTTACGCATGAAACCGCCTTTACCGTCACCAGCATAGAACAAATCTTAGGTATTGCCAGGTTCCAAAATATCCGAACTTATCCCATCCCGCCACATATTCACGGTCCAAAGAGCTTGGCCTTCAATCTTCTGTGGCGGATCATCTGGCAAAATTTAATACGGTTTTATATGTTGACCGCTAATGGAGATTTAATGGGTGATATTTACACGAGTAATCTAATAGCAGTAGCTGAAAAGGGATAATTGCATGAACTGCCCAAAAGTAAGTATTCTGATCCCCACCTATAACCGGGCCCATTTCCTGACCATCTGTTTGGATAGTGTTTTAGCGCAGGATTATCAAAATATTGAAGTGATTGTTTCTGATAATAATTCCAACGATAATACTTCCGACATCATAAAAAATTATTTATCCGATCCCCGGATGCGTTACTACCGCAATGAAACAAACGTGGGAGTTGTTCAAAACTGGAAAAAACTTCTGTATGAGTATGCTACCGGTGACTATGGAAAGCTCTTGTGCGACGATGATTATCTGTTTGATAAGCAACACATAAAAAAGGGGATTGATCTTATTCTCAAAGAGAACTTGGATATAGTGATCTCTGGCAGTGCCTTGGAAAAGGAAGAACTTGGGGGCCAGATAACAGAATTAGTATATGACCCGGCTATCCCTGAAGTCACAGATACCATCTGGTGGCTTGAAAATTGGGGGAGAAAGATCGGCCAGCACCATTTGTTCCTAAATTTTGCCAACGGAGCGATATTTAATACAAAAAAAGCTAAAGAACTGGAAATATTTGTACCCGGGGTCTATGGACTGGACTATGAAGCTTTGTTCCGTTTCATGCTGGCTGGCAGGATCGGATATCTACAGGGTCATCAATTTACCGGCCGGTATCATGCGAGCAATGCGGGCACCAGCGATAATTTTGAAGAAGCTATGAAAGGGGTCCAGATCTTCGAGCGTATCTATGAACGCGGCACAGCCCTCGGGTTGCCCATAGATAAATTACGGTCATTCAAACAAAGGAACCTGGTGGTTTTCGTTAATACTTTCCTGGTGCCAAAATGGTTCAGGGAAAAAGGAGTCAATCTTAAGGCTATAAAAGAATTCCGGGATGTTCTCAATGCGATCGACCCTACGATCTTTAGTAAAGTGCTCACCAGCTATCCGACATTATGCTGGTTATTTCGCCTGAAGAATGAAAAGTTATATACTGCTCTTAAAAATATGCTTAAAGCCAATAAAAAATCTGTGTAATCTGTTCTTGTAATCTGTGTAATCGGAGTTTCCATGAAACTAGCTATAGTCCATCCTGATTTTAAAATAAAAGGTGGAGCGGAAAATGTTATTTTTTGGCTCTGCCAGGAATTATCCCAAAAATCAGGCTGGGAGGTGACTGTTTTTAGTGTTGATTTTGCTGAGTGGAAGGACAAATTATCCAGTATTTCCGGATTAAGGATAGATACTATCGATATCCCCGCTTGGGCTAAGAATAGCCGGTTGCTGAAATTGTATTTTGCCGGTAAAAGTTTAAGCCGGAAACTTGATGGCTTTGACCTGATAAATCCTCATAATTATCCCGCTTCTTTATGGGTGGGGCTGGCTAATATACGGCGGGGGAAGGAGCTTCCCAGGATCATTTGGTCCTGTAACGAACCTGCCAGGTTCCTGTATCAAAGGACTTGTAATATATATACTCCACCGAATCTGCAGGTAGAATTCTCGGATCTGGACAAAGATTTGAGGATTAAATTGTCCAGCAAGATAAAATTTGCTTTAAAAGCCATATATAAACCGCTTTTAAGAAGACTGGATAAAAAAGCAGTTAGTACATTCCATGGTATTTTGGCTTTAAGTAATACCGTCAGCAGGCAAGTAAGGGAAATTTATCCGGGAAGTAATGTAACCACCTGCTATTTAGGGGTCAAGATCAGTGACCTGCCCAGTCAAACGAATATTGCCAATAGTAACCAGATCATTACTGTCAGCCGCCTGGAATCCTGTAAGAACATTCAAAATGTGATATTAGCTATAGCTTTGCTGAAAAGTCATGATCGGCTGGGAAGTCTTTCTTATGCTATTATCGGGCATGGACCGTTGGCCGCTTATTTGCGCGCGCTGATAGGAAAATACCGCTTGGAAAAAGAAATTAAATTATGCGGTTATGTGAGCCAGCATGAGTTGCTTAAATATTATCAGCAGTGTTCAGGGATTATATATATCCCATATGACGAGCCATTTGGACTGCCTTACCTGGAAGCGGCGCTTTTTAGCAAACCGGCAATAGCTTCTAACCATGGCGGTCCGAGTGAACTGGTTGTGGATGGAGAAACTGGATTTCTGGTTGATCCAGGAAATATCAGTCAAATTGCCGATAAGATAGCCAGGTTACACGCGGATCCTAAGAAAACAACGCAAATGGGAGAACAAGCGAGAAGCAGGGTGGTTGATCTCTTCTTGTGGGAGAAATACGTAGAAAGGTACATCAATGCTGTCAACCTTAATCCATAAATACAATTGGGGTTTTATTAAGCCCTTACTGATAGAAACCTATTTATATCTATTAGTCGGATTGGTAGTAATAGCGTTATTATTATATCTGGCGAAGAAAACGCTCAAAGTAAAAATAAAATGGAGCCTGGCATTGATGGTAATGCTGCTCCTTTTACAATACTTCTGGTATAAGCATTGCTCCATTATGGATATACTTGCCGGCAAATTCCCTATGTCTACGCAGGTAGGCGTGATCGACCAAGGGACACATCAGATAAAAGGAAGTGGACAGTCTGGTTTCCTGGCTTATGGCCCGTACATGCCTCTGGCCCAAGGGGCTTATAAGGTTACTTTCAGGATAAAGCTGGATAATCTTAATAACCAGGACGCTGGATTCTGTGATGTAAATGTAGTAGAACACCCTGAAAGCTATGTCCGTACCGAGCTGGTTTTAGAGGGATTTAAAAAACAAAATCCACAAAACGTTTCACTGGTTTTTAATATTCCGGCAGGGAATCCAAGGACAGAGTTTCGTGTCTTCCAGTACAGTGGGAATAATCTAACCGTAGTTAGCTTGCATTTAATGCCGGCTGGCATAAGGGAAATTGTACTGCAAAACAAAGATAATTTCTTTAAAACCACGATTTATATTCTTGGCGCGTTGATTTTTATCGGTATATTCCTTAAATGGTTATTAGCAATTAAAGATCGGCCGGTGAAAAAAGCCCTAGGGATGTCCTCTCTGGTTGCCCTTATTTCAGGCTTAATGATGGCTATGATCTGGCATTGGAAGGGGTTCTCTCATTACACCTTTGTTGAGTATTACGATATGTGGCGGGTTTTCTATGCTCCGGCCTGGTTGCCGCTGATATTTGTCTTCTTTGATTTCCTATGTTTAATAAATGAGCAGCTTGGATTTAATAAGGAAATAGAAAAATACTTAAAATATGATAGATATACACTGCTGATACTTCCTGCTTTTATCATCACCGAATTACTCGTAAAAAATATTAATAGTCATATACTGCTGGGTAATTTTTACCTGGGAACACTGACTATTAAAAGTATCGTCTATTTCATTTTCCTCTGGAAAAACCTCAAGCACCAACAGGATATAGAGTCAAACAAAGCCGTAAAATGGACTATTTTTTTAAGTATTTTTACTGTTTATCTGCTTATTACTCCCTGGGTCAATGCCGCTTTTTATACCGATGGGGATGAAACCAGGCATCTTATTAAGGCTCAAAGTATTGTCCGGGATAATGATTTAAATGTAACCAATAATGTTGATAATATCGATAACCTGGCCTATCATCCTGATGTAAGGTGGACTTTATGGTGGGGACAAAGTACCAATTCAGGCTATTCTATTTTATTAACCCCTGGCTTTATGCTGGGTGGGCGGTTTGGCGCAACTTTAATCATGAATTTGTTCGGGGCGTTTCTAACCTTAAATCTCTTCATGCTGATATATTACTTCTCAAAATCTGTCGTATTTTGCTTCCTTGGCGCTATAATGATATCGTTTACCTGTCCCTTGGGAATTTATTCCTTTTTGCTTTATCCTGAAATAATTGCGGCAGCAGGCGGCTTATACCTGCTAAGAAAGTTGATTGAGCTAAAAGACCATCGGGAAATTATTAATATATTGACGATAATCAGTGTCGCTGTTTTTCTAATATTCTTAAAAGAGAGATACGTTACTATTACGGCTGTAATTTTAATAGCTTTAATTTATAAAATAAGAAAAAAAATAAAATATATCCTGATTGCTCTGGGTTTGGTAACGATAGCCGTTGGATTATTTATTGCTTTTGACAAAATAACCTATAATTTAAATCAAACCCATAGAATAGTAGGAAGTTTCTTTGGTATACCGGCCCGTTTCAGTAATATCTACAGGGGGAGTGCCGGGTTAATGGGGTTATTCTTAGACCAGGAGGCTGGATTGTTGGTATATAATCCACTCTACTTATTAGCATTATTAGGATTAATAGGTGGTTTAATTAGTAATGAGAACCGCCGGAGATCATATTTGTTGCTAGCTCTATTTCTGCCCTATTTTTTGATCATCAGTTTTAACGGGGAATGGGAAATCACCGGAGCTCTGGCGCCCAGGTATATCATCGCCGTGATACCTGTCCTGGCGGTCGCTTTAGGATTATTTTTGTATCAATGCCGGAGATTATGGCTTAAAATAATTACTTTTACCGCGGCGTTCTGGGCTTTTGGCTTTTATTATATTCTGCTGCTGGTACCACAATATCGGGTCCATAGTCCCAATGCGATCACCGGCAGAAATGAAGTCCTGGACCGTTTATATGCATCTGGTGTTTTGCCGGACCTGGCCTCAATCTTACCTTCGATTTTAAAGCCGTCGGATATAACCTATTTTATGGTTATTATCTATTTCTTGTTATTTTTAACGCTGGTAATATTATTTTTAAAGCAATATGCGACAAACCATGAAGAAATTAGCCGGGCTAATATAAGGAAGCATAAATACGTTTTGTTGTTTTTTATACTGCTATCTGCCGGTGTTTTTATGTTGCTCTATTTTAATAACTCTAACCGGCAGGAATTCGAAGCTGTTAATTGTTATGTGGGGGGCGGCTATCGGAGCCTGGACCAAAAGGCCAATGAAGTGGTGCTAAACGGGCAGGGTTTTTTCGTCCTAACTAAAATAGCGGCCAGAAAAAATGAGGAACTTGAGATCAATGTTGTAGCTAAGGGCGATGACAAGCAACATTGGCCAATCATGGCAATTTATTCTGAGAATGATAAAAAAAAGGTTAAAATAAGTAAAATTGTAATAAATAATGATACTTGGCAAGAATATACCTTTAAATACGTAATCCCTGAATCAGGATTACTGCCTTTTTGGTTTGAACATGATAATTTTGCCGGGAGTAATAAACTGTATTTAAAGAAGATGTATTTTGAGGCAGTTTTAAAATAGCGCAGCTGTTGGCTAAATTATATATTATTGGGCTTCAGTGAATAGTTTGGCTTGTCTATATAGATATTGACACTGATGGTAAAATATGAGAAAATAACAAGAACATCTTAATAAATGAGGTCGTATTATGGAATATGGAAAAGAAGAAATAAATTTGTACACATATCTCAGGATTTTGCATAGTAATTTAAAAGTTATTCTGATTACTTTCGCTCTTTTTCTTGTTCTTAGCAGTGTTATAGTCGCCACACAGCCTAAGCGTTATGTTGTCTCTATGATCATGGGTTTTGAAGAAGCCCTAGTTACTCCAACGAAAATAATGGATATGATCAATGAAGGTGCTTTCAATCAAACAATTTTAAAAGCAATAGGGCTGGACCCGGCCGGATATTCCCCTAGAATTAATGCCTATGTATTGAGTAATTCTCCAATGGTGAAAGTCACTATTAAAACAGAGGAGCCATCCTTAAATAATGATATCGCTTTCCTAAATGAACTGTTTAATAATATACATAAACTGAATCAAAAGGCGATAGATCTTAATAAAATTGATTTGAATAAGCAAAAAGAAATGGCGCAGGGTAAATTATTAGCTGAAAGGGCGGACAATATCAAGAAAATGGAATTAGAGAAAATGATCCTGGTGAAAGAAGTTTATGGATATGAGCTAGCACTTAAAGACCTGCTAAAAACATTACTCTATGCCAATCCAATTGAGAATGATAATATCTTGGGGAAAGAATATCTGCTGAATAGTATCGCCGTAACAAAAAATAATATTAGTAAAGCCAATTTGGAAATAGAATTAAAGAACCTGCTATTAAAACAGGAAAGGGAAAAGCTTGATACCGCCAGAGAGAATTATTATGATTTAGATGGAATTAAAATAGTGCAGGAACCACAAGTGCTGCCGAAAAAAAATAAGTCAAAAATAATCATCGCAGTAATGTCAGCAATAGGGTTAATGGTCGGTATCTGCTTGGCTTTTATTCTGGAGTTTATTAAAAATGAGGGTATAAAAAGATGATCGAATTGACCAGTAAAAAAATAGTGGTCACCGGCGGCGCCGGTTTTTTAGGCAAAATTGTAACCGGAAGATTAAAAAATATCGGTTGTAAGAATATTTTTGTGCCTAAGATAGAAGACTATGATCTGACAAAAGAAGCGGATATTGTCAGAATGTACGGTGAGTTCAAGCCGGAGATAGTGATCCATTTGGCGGCGGTAGTGGGTGGCATCGGAGCCAACCGGGAAAATCCAGGCAAGTTCTTTTATGATAATCTGATTATGGGTGTACAGCTGATGGAGTATGCCCGCAAAAGTAAAGTGCAGAAGTTTGTTGCTTTGGGAACAATCTGTTGTTATCCGAAGTTTACCCCTGTTCCTTTTAAGGAAGAGGATCTTTGGAACGGATATCCCGAGGAAACCAATGCACCTTATGGCCTGGCTAAAAAAATGCTCCTGGTTCAGGCTCAGGCTTATCGACAGCAGTATGATTTCAATTCAATATTCTTAATGCCGGTCAACCTGTACGGGCCCGGAGATAATTTCAATCCCCAGTCATCGCATGTTATTCCGGCCTTGATCAAAAAATGTGTTGAAGCGGTCAAAAATAATGAAAAAGAGATCACGGTCTGGGGAACAGGTAAAGCGACCAGAGAATTTTTATATGTGGAGGATGCCGCGGAAGGGATACTGTTGGCTGCTGAGAAATATGACAAGCCAGAACCGGCTAATTTAGGCGCTGGTTTTGAAATTTCCATTAAGGACTTAACCGAGATGATCGCTAAATTGACCGGTTTTGACGGGCAGATAATTTGGGATAGATCTAAACCTGACGGGCAACCCAGGCGGTGTCTGGACACTAATAAAGCTTGGAAAGAGTTTGGTTTTAAAGCCAAAACCAATTTCGCCGAAGGATTAGCCAAAACCATAGAATGGTATAAGAAAGAGCAGAAAATATGATAAAAAGGGTCGTAGCTATTATTCCGGCCCGCGGCGGATCAAAGGGAATACCGGGGAAAAATCTGTTATCTTTCTGCGGCCAACCTTTATTATCCTGGTCCATCAAGCAGGCTTTGTCTTCCAAATATATAAGTGAAGTATATGTATCGTCAGATGATAAAGAAATTTTAGACCAGGCAAAAAGATCAGGAGCTAACCCTATACGGCGTCCTGCGGCCCTGGCCACTGATACTGCTTCTTCAGAAGAGGCGTTGGTGCATGCTTTGGAGATTATCGAGAATAAACTGGGTGGAAAAATAGACTTGGTGGTATTCCTGCAGGCAACATCACCGTTGCGGATACCCGGGGACCTGGACCAGGCGATAGAGACTTTACTGAGAGAGAAAGCCGATTCCCTGTTTTCCGCGGCTTTATTGGAAGATTTTTGTATTTGGCGTAAGGCAGCAAGCCGATTCCGGAGTTTTTCTTACGATTATCGTCGCCGCGGCCGCCGGCAAGAGCGTAAACCATTATATTTGGAAAATGGTTCTATCTATGTTTTTAAGCCGGAAGTCTTAAAAAAATACGGTAACCGGTTGGGTGGCAGAATAACGGTGTCGATCATGGAATTTTGGAAGTCTTATGAGATAGACAGTCGGGAAGATATCGCTATCTGCGCTTATTTTATGAAAAAGAATATTTTAAAGAGGAGGTAAGAGAGTGTCGGTATTTATTATCGCGGAGATTGGCATTAATCATAACGGGGATTTGGAAATAGCCAAGAAGCTTATTGACGTAGCGGCTTTTGCCGGATGTGATGCAGTAAAATTCCAGAAAAGAAACATTGAAAAAGTTTATACCAAGGATGACCTGGATAAACCACGGGAGAGTCCCTGGGGTAAGACTAATCGTGACCAGAAACTAGGCTTGGAATTTGGCGAAAAAGGATATGATGAGATCGATCGCTATTGTAAAGAGAAAAAGATCATCTGGTTTGCTTCCGCCTGGGATGTAGATAGCCAGGAATTCCTTAAGAAATATGATCTTAAATATAATAAAATTGCCTCAGCCATGCTGACCCACCAGGATTTGCTGAATATGGTTGCCGAAGAGAAGAAATACACTTTCATTTCGACCGGAATGAGCACGCTTAAGGAAATAGACCAGGCCGTGGATATATTTAAGAAGAAACAATGCCCGTTTGAGATCGTACACTGCAATAGTGTGTATCCTATGAAAGATGCCGATGCCAACCTGAAAGTGATCGAATCCTTGCGCGAGAAATATAAATGCAAAGTCGGTTATAGCGGCCATGAAGTAGGTCTACAGGTCAGTTTAGCGGCTGTTTCCATCGGCGCCTCCTCTATAGAAAGGCATATTACCCTAGACCGAACTATGTACGGGTCAGACCAGGCTGCGTCGGTCGAACCCGGCGGATTGATCAAACTAGTACGGGACATCAGGATAATTGAAAAAGCCATGGGGGATGGGGTGAAGAAAGTTACTCCGGCGGAAGAAAGTGTGAAGGCTAAGCTCAGACCTTTGGAGTGGAGATAATATGAATAAAGAAAGCAAACAACAAAGACTGGTATATCTAAACGGGAAATTTGTACCGGAAAGTGATGCCAGGATCTCAATTTTTGATTCCGCGCTGATGTTCGGGGACATGGTTTTTGAAATGACCAGGTCATTTCAAAAAAAGCAGTTTAAACTGCGGGAACATTTGGAACGTTTATATGCCGGTATCAAGATACTGCGCATACCTTTGAAAATGACCATTGAAGAAATGGCGGAAAAGTGTAGTGAAGTAGTTAAAAAGAATGACCCGTTCTTCACAGCTACTGATGAACATCGTTTGATGATCAATGTCAGTCGCGGCCCGTTAGGCATCTATGCCCAGGTTTTTGACGGTAAATTGGAACCCACTGTCATTATCGCGGATTTCCCTCTTAAATGGACCGTGGTTGGCATGGGGCAGTTGTTTGATATCGGCATTAATGCAGTTATAACCTCCCAACGAGCCATTCCGGCTTATTTGCTTGATCCTAAGATCAAGAATCGCAGCCGTATCCATTATCAGATGGCTAATATTGAAGCTTCTTTATTTAAAGGTGATAATAACTGGGCTTTATTGCTAGACCCTGATGGTTTTATAGCTGAGGGCACCGGTGATAATTTCTTTATTGTTAAGGACGAACTGATCATTACTCCCGAGGGCAGAAATATATTAAGAGGCATCAGCCGGGATTATATTTTTGAACTGGCGCAGCAGCTTAAGATAAAATGTGTGGAGAAGAACATCGAACCATATGATGTTTATACTGCTCAAGAAGCTTTTATGACGGGTACGCCTTTTTGTTTGTTACCGGTGACTAGTTTAAACGGTAACCCTATCGGTGACCGGAAGATGGGCAGAGTTACTAAAAAGCTGCTGGAACAATGGGGAGGAAATGTGGGGGTGGATATCATTAAACAGATCAAAGATTTTAATCGCGATTTAGAGAGTACAGCCAGTGATGCTCCTACCCCGTATGCTTTTAAATAAGAGATTGGCGGAGAATAATGGAAAAATGTTTTAATGGCTTGAGTACAGTCAACGTAGAATTAACATCCAGATGTAATAAGAACTGCTGGATGTGCGGTCGGAGAAAGGTTGACCGCGATTATCCTGAGTTGGCTTTGCAATATGGCGATATGGATTTTTCTTTGCTAGAAGCAATTGCTAAACAGTTGCCTGAAGGAATAGTAGTTCAGTTGCATAATAATGGTGATCCATTGCTTTATCCCCGTTTTAAAGAGGCAACCCAATTATTCCGGCACCAGATCAGGTGTACGGATACCAACGGGAAATTACTAGTGGAAAGGGCAAATGATATTATAGGCAATCTGGAGACTTTGACCATTTCTACTTTTGAGAAGGATGAAGAAGCTGAAGAACAATATAAGCTAATTGAGCAGTTTTTAAAGATTAAAGGAACCTGTAAGCCCAATATAATTATCCGGTGTTTGGGAGATGTAGATATAGAGAGATATAAGAAATTCAATTGTATCATGGCTACTAGAATATTACACTCACCTATGGGTAGCTTCCAGTATCGTAAGAATCCTACCGTTCCGGAAATTGGTATTTGCCTGGACCTTTTGAATCATATGGTGATCAGGAGAGATGGTAAAGTATCGATCTGCGTAAGATTTGATCCTAAAGGAGTAGGGATCATTGGTGATTGTACTAAAACCCCATTAGTGGATATCTGGAACAGCCAGCAGAGAAAAAGATGGATACAGCAACATATTTCTGGTCAAAGAAAAGAAGTCCCGCTTTGTAGCACTTGCGAATTTTGGGGGGTACCTACCGGATATTAAGAATTAAAAATATCAGTGAAAGGATTTTAAATGGATTGGAAAAATAAGACTGTATTACTTACTGGTGGTACAGGGTCATTTGGACAAAAATTCACAGAAATAATACTGAAGAAGTATAAACCTAAAGCTATCCGCATATTCAGCCGTGACGAATTGAAACAGTGGGAAATGGATAAAAAATTTAATGATCGTAAACATCTGCGTTTCTTTATCGGGGATATACGTGATAAGAATCGAGTGGAACGCGCTATGGATGGTGCGCAGATCGTTGTTCATGCTGCGGCTTTAAAGCAGGTGCCTGCCTGTGAGTATAATCCTTTTGAAGCGGTAAAAACAAATATCCTAGGTGCACAGAATATCATTGAGGCAGCGATCGATCATAACATTGAAAAGGTTTTAGCTCTCAGTACGGATAAGGCAGTCAATCCGGTTAATTTATATGGTTCTACTAAAATGTGCATGGAAAAATTATTTGTGGCGGCTAATTCTTATGTCGGAGAGAAAAGACAAACCCTTATGTCCTGTGTGCGTTACGGTAATGTAGTAGGAAGCCGGGGAAGCATCGTACCCTTGTTCAAAAAGCAGAAAGAAAACGGGAGCATAACTATTACTGATAAACGTATGACGCGATTCTGGATCACTCTGGAGCAAGGTGTGGAATTTGTTATTAATTGCATTGAGAAATTGCATGGTGGCGAAGTATTCGTTCCTAAAATCCCCAGTATGCAGGTAGTAGACCTGGCAAAGGTTATAGCTCCCAAATGCAAGATCGATTATATCGGTATCAGACCGGGTGAAAAACTGCATGAATGTTTACTGACCGAAGATGAAGCCAGGCATACTCTGGAATATAAAGATATGTTCGTGGTTGAACCAGAACATCCCTGGTGGCAAAGGGAATCCTGGGTGGGAGGAAAGAGGTTGCCGGAAGGTTTCCGTTATACCAGTGATAAGAATGACGATTGGTTGAATGAAAAACAATTAAAGGCAATGGTGGGAAATAAATGAAAGATATACCCTATGGGCATCAATCTATAGATAGAGAAGATATTAATGCGGTTTTGCAGGTGTTGAAAGGCGACTGGCTGACCCAGGGGCCTCACATCAGGGAGTTTGAGGATGCTTTATGCATGAATACCGGGGCTAAATATGCGGTAGCGGTTGCCAATGGTACTGCGGCTTTACATATTGCCTGTTTGGCTGCAGGTATAAAAAAAGGTGACCAGGTGATCACTTCCCCCATAACCTTTTTAGCCAGTGCTAACTGTGTTTGGTATAGTGGCGGCAAACCAGTCTTTGCCGATATCTGCCCTGATACCATCTGTATTAACCCTAAAGAAGTAGCTAAGAAGATAAATAAACATACTCGGGCGATCATACCTGTTCATTTTGCCGGGCATCCCTGCGATCTAAAAGAATTAAGTACCCTGGCTAAGAAACATGGCTTGGTCCTTATTGAAGATGCCGCCCATGCCCTGGGGGCAAGCTATCGGGATTGTAAGATAGGTTCCGGCAAATATTCGGATATGACCATTTTAAGTTTCCATCCCGTAAAGCATATTACTACCGGAGAAGGCGGGGCAGTGCTTACCAATGATCCGGAATATTATAAAAGATTGTTACTTTTCCGGAATCATGGCATTACCAAGCAGGATTACCGGTATAAACCGGATGGTGAATGGTATTATGAAATGCAGGAATTAGGTTATAATTATCGAATTACCGACATGCAAGCAGCTCTGGGTGTCTCCCAATTGCGTAAACTAGACTGCTTCGTGAAGAAAAGAAGAGAAATAGTGGATAAATATAATAAAGCTTTTAATAAAAATGGTTATTTTGCCGTTCCTTATGAAAAAGATTCGGTTTTGTCATCCTATCATCTTTATGTGATCAGGATAAACGAAACTTATACCAAACTACAAGCTAGGATATTTTCAGAATTAAGAAAAAATGGTTTAGGTGTACAGCTGCATTATATTCCGCTCTACAGGCAACCATATTACCGCCAGCGGGATTTTAATGCTTCAGATTATCCTGAAGCCGAGAAATATTACCGCCAAGCTATCAGCTTGCCCCTTTATCCGGACCTGACCGCAGCACAGATACAGCAGGTAATAAAAACAGTTTTAAAAGTATTTCATAATATTACCAAGAGTTAAATATGCAAAAATTGGCTTTGGGTACTGCCCAGTTTGGTATGGATTATGGCATAAATAATACGCGGGGCCGGGTCCCGGCTGATGAGGTTTTGGCTATATTGAATGAAGCCAGAAAAGCCGGTGTGGATACACTAGATACAGCTGCGGGGTACGGAGAAAGCGAAAAAGTCCTAGGTGTGTATTTAAAACAAAATCGCGGTATTTTTAAAATAATTTCCAAATTATCCAGTGCCGATACTACTGCGGTAAAACAAAGCCTGGCTGTTTCCCTGGATAACCTGGGACAAATCGGTTTATACGGATATTTAATACATAATTTTACCTTTTACCAGAAGAATCCTCATATCTGGGATTTACTGGGGGAGTTAAAGTCACAAGGAACGGTCAAGAAGATAGGTTTTTCCCTGTATTATCCTGCTGAATTAGATAATATTTTTTCACATGACCTGGCTATTGACCTGGTACAATTGCCTTACAATGTCCTGGATCAAAGGTTTTATCGCTATTTTCCCGAGTTAAAAAAGCGAAAGATCGAGATCCATATCCGTTCAGTATTCTTGCAGGGCTTGTTATTTAAGAAACCGGAAGAATTAAGTTTACACTTTCAAAAAATAGTTGGTAAAATAAAAACTTTACGGGATCTGGCAGTGCAGAATAAAAGCACTATAGCGGAAGTATGCCTGAATTTTGTTTGTCAGGAAAATATGGTAGACAAAGTGGTAGTAGGAGTGGACAGTCTGGCTAATTTTCAGGAGATACTACAAGCGGTGCAATTAGGTGAAACTATTCAATCGCCGATAGCTGCTTTAAGAAATCTGGCCGAGGTAGATGAAAGTCTTATAGTACCGATGAATTGGAAAAAATAGCGGGGTATATAATGAAAATTGTGGCGATAATACAAGCGAGGGTTGGTTCTACCAGGTTACCTGGCAAAGTGATGATGAAATTGTCCGGCAAAACTGTCCTGGAGCAAGTGATCGATAGGGTAAAAGCCAGTCGCAGAGTAGACGAAATAGTAGTAGCTACCACTGTGGCCAAAAAGGACCTATGCATTGTAGAATTATGTGCTAAGAAGGGGGTCAGTGTTTTTTGCGGTTCTGAAAATGATGTTCTCGACCGTTATTATCAGGTAGCAAGGTTATTCCAGTCTGACCATATCGTCCGCATCACCGCTGATTGCCCTTTGATAGATCCACATATTATAGACCAGGTGACCAATCTCCATTTGCGGGGAAAGTATGATTATACATCCAATACCCTGCAACTGACTTATCCTGACGGACAAGATGTGGCGGTTATGACTTTCCCGGTATTAGCCCAGGCCTGGAAAAAGGCCCGTTTGGTCTCAGAGCGTGAACATGTTTGTCCATATATTTATAAACATCCAGCAAAATTCAAATTAAAGAACCTGGCTTACCACACCGACCTTTCCGCCAAAAGGTGGACTCTGGATAATCCTGAAGACTATCGCTTCATCAAAGTATTATTCAAGAACCTTTATCCCCGCAATCATACCTTTGGCATGGAAGAGGTCCTGCATTTTCTGGACGGTCACCCGGCTCTGGAGAATATAAATCGCCATTTAGTCAGGAATGAAGGTTACTTAAAATCTTTACGAGAGGATAGAATAGTAAATGGGTAGATCACAAGAATTATACCGTAAGGCCAAAAAAGTTATACCCGGAGGTACGCAGCTATTATCCAAAAGACCGGAAATGTTTTTGCCTGATCTATGGCCGGCTTACTATACCCGGGCCAAAGGATGCGAGGTTTGGGACCTGGATGGGAAAAAGTATATTGATACCAGCCTGATGGGAGTGGGATCCTGTCCGCTGGGCTATGCCGATCCTGATGTTAACCGGGCAGTAAAACAGGCCGTAGATAAAGGAAATATGTGTACCCTGAATGCTCCGGAAGAAGTAGAACTGGCACAATTGCTTATTACTCTGCATCCCTGGGCAGGAATGGTACGTTATGCCCGGTCAGGTGGAGAATCCATGTCCATAGCTGTAAGAATTGCCCGCGCCAGCAGCGGCAAAGATGTAGTCCTGTTCTGCGGTTATCATGGCTGGTCTGACTGGTATCTGGCATCTAATCTGGCTGACCAGGCGTCCCTGGATGGCCATTTGTTGCCAGGGCTTAATCCTAAAGGGGTACCGCGCCAATTAAAAGGTACGGCTTATCCTTTTAATTATAACGATGTAGCCGGATTAAAAAAGCTGGCAGCGGAACAGGGGGAGAGAATAGGGGTGATAGTACTGGAATCGGTCAGGAATGAAGGGCCGACAGAAGAATTTCTCCAGGCTATTAATGAGATAAGAAAAAAGTATGAAGTGGTTTTAGTAGTTGACGAAATTACCGCCGGGTGGAGATTGACCTTGGGCGGTGCTCATTTATTGTATAATATCAAACCGGATATTGCTGTATTTGCCAAAGCTATTTCCAATGGTTTCCCCATGGCGGCTATTATAGGCAAAAAAGAAATAATGCAGGTGGCCCAGGATACCTTTATCAGCAGTACCTATTGGACTGACCGCAGCGGCCCGGCAGCGGCTTTGGCCACGATCAAAAAATTAAGGAAAAATAATGTTCCTACATACCTGGTGAAGATCGGTAAGGAAGTCCAGGAAAATTGGCGCTTATTGGCAGCTAAGAACGGGTTAGAAATAGAAGTGTCCGGTATGTATCCGATCGGTCATTTCTCTTTTGTTCATAAAGCTCCGTTGGTACTCAAAACTTTATTTACGCAATATATGCTGGATAAAGGATTCCTGGCTACGACCGCATTTTATGCCTCTTATGCGTATAAAAAAGAACATTTACAAAAATATTTTAAGGCGGTTGATGGAACATTTGCCCTGATAGCTAAAGCGGTGAAGAGCGGGACCCCGGAAGTAAAGCTGAAAGGACCGGTTTGCCATGCAGGTTTCAAAAGACTCACTTAATGGAGCGCTATGCGGCCAAAAGTCTTGATTATCACCGAAGGCGGACAAAAAATAGGCATGGGGCATGTGGCCCGGGTTTCCTGTTTTGCCCAATGGTTCAGCCATCATAGTTGGCCTTGCCGCATGTTGATCAAAGGAGACAGGTCAGTAAAGGGATTTATTTCCCGTAAAGGTATTAAGGCGCAAATAATAAGCCGGATAGATGATATTAAAGCCCAGGCAGATCTGGTTATAATTGATTCATATAATTTCCCTCTGGCTTTTTACCGGCAAATGTCGGCACAAGCGTTACTTTTATCCCTGGATGATCTGTGCAGGATATCTTATCCAGAGGGATTCATATTGAACGGGAATGTATTTGCTAAAAAGCTTGATTATCCGACCAATTCTGGCCGGTATTATCTTCTTGGTCCAGAATATCAACTTCTTAGTCAAGAATACCGTAGATCCAGACCGGCTCACGGCATACGGGAAAAGATCAGCCGGGTATTGATTACTTTAGGCGGTGGGCAGACAGTTTCTGGCTGTGAAAAAATACTAAAAATTATCTTAGAGACGCATAAAATAAAACTCCAACAAATCGATATTGTAGGTACTGGCCAGAAAAAAATTAAGGTTAAAGTTGTTAACGGCACTAAGGTATTTTTACATCCAGTAATGAAAAGCTTAAAACCCCTGATATTAAGCTCAGACCTGGCAATTACGGCTGGCGGACAGACTTTGTATGAATTGGCTTATTGCGGAGTGCCGGCCATAGGAATTTGTTTAGCGGAAAACCAGTTAGGCAGCTTGGTGGAATGGCAAAAACTGGGATTTATTAAATATATTGGCTGGCTGCAAGACAAGACCCTGGGGGAAAAGCTCGTAAAAGCATTTTTTGACCTGGTTCCTGTGACTGGACGTAAAAGTATGGCAAAAATTGGCCGGGGATTGGTAGATGGGCAGGGAGTAGAACGCATCTTAGCCAGGGTAAAGGATGTTTTGGACAATGAAAAGAATTAAACTGGATAGTAACCATTTTATCAGTGCAAAGGACCCTTGCTTCGTGATAGCCGAAATGTCGGCGAACCATGCGCAGGATCTGAGTTTGGCCAAAAAAATAGTCCGGGTTGCCGCCAAAAGCGGGGCTAATGCCATTAAACTGCAGACTTATCTGCCGGAAACTATGACCCTGAATTCAGCCAAACCGTATTTCATAGTAAAACATCATAAATGGGGCGGGCAGTCATTATATGATCTTTATAAAAAAGCTTATACCCCGTGGTCCTGGCACAAAGAACTACAGAAGATCGCTAAAGATGAAGGATTGGTGTTTTTTTCTACTCCCTTCGATCATACGGCAGTCGATCTGCTGGAAGATATGAAGGTACCGATTTATAAAGTGGCTTCTTATGAATTAACTGATCTGCCTTTAATAAAATATATAGCCCAGACCGGTAAGCCGGTTATCATGTCAACAGGTATGGCCACAAAAGCAGAAATATGGGCAGCCGTGAACACTGCCATTAAATATGGTTCCCGGGGAGTGGTCTTGTTGAAATGTTCTACCAGTTATCCGGCTGATCCTCAGGATATTAATCTGCGTACTATTGCTGATATGCAGAAAACATTCAAGGTACCTGTCGGTTTTTCTGACCATACTATGGGTGTCGGCGTATCAGTGGCGGCAGTAGCCCTGGGCGCCTGCGTGATAGAAAAACATATTACATTGTCACGTAAAATAAAATCTGCGGATTCGTTTTTTTCTATCGAGCCTGAAGAATTTAGAGAATTGGTAAACAATATCAGATTGGCGGAAAAAGCATCGGGTAAGGTTTCATATGCCTTGAGTAAAGAGGAAAAGACCGGCCGGCTCTATCGGCGGTCTATTTTTGTATCCAGGGATATTAATAAGGGTGATATATTCACTACTGGTAATATTCAGGTGATCCGTCCAGCTCATGGGCTGGAACCGAAATACTGGGAGAAAGTGATCGGCAAAAAGGCCGCCAGGCATATTACCGCCGGCACTCCCTTACGCCGGGAAATGGTTCGCTGAAGTGAAAAGAACAGAACAAATAAAAGCTATAATATTTGATCTGGATGATACTCTCTATCCGCAACGCGAATATACCCGCCAGTGTTTATTGGGTACAGTAAAGTATCTGGCTAAACAGACCGGACGAAAACCAGAGTTGATAGCCAAAGCTTTAAATGAAGTACTGGAAAAGAAGGGTATAGAATACAAACGTATATACAATGATGCTTTTAAAAAATTACACCTGCCAGATGTCTGTTTTATACCAAGAGCGGTCAAAATATTCTGGCAAGTAAAACCGAATTTGAAATTGTTCTCGGGTACATTGGCTGTGCTGACGACTTTAAAAAAAAGAGGATACCGGCTGGGACTTATTACTGATGGCTATCCTGAAGTGCAAAGATATAAGATCCGGAATCTCGGTTTGAATCGGATATTCGTGAGGATAATTTATACTGATCTTTTGGGCTTTGGTTGCCGTAAGCCTTCGCCAATGCCGTATGAGCTTATGGCTAAAAGTTTAAGATTGGTACCTTCTGAATGCGTCTACATCGGGAATGACCCTAGGCGCGATTTCAAGGGTGCCAGAGAAGTGGGTATGAAGACTATTAGGATAAAACAAGGAGAATATAGAAAATTAAAAGCGGTGACTGCCGAGGAAGCTGACTTATCGATAAAAAGCATAAAAGATTTATTAAGAATCTTAAAAGGGAAGGGGAAAAATGAAAAAAACTGATAAATATCTTTATATAGTAGGAGGGGGAATATTACAGGTTCCCACAGTAGAAGTAGCTAAAAATATGGGATTAAAGACACTGGTTACAGATGGTAGTCCTGAAGCACCAGCGATGAAGATTGCTGATAAAACGGCGGTTATATCAACTAAAGATATACCAAAGCATCTGGCTTTTGCCAAAATCTTTGCCAAAACGCATAAGATTGCCGGTGTATATACCCAGGGGACTGATGTTGAGGTTACGGTAGCTTCTATTGCTGCTGAGCTTGGACTGCCTGGCATCAAGGTTGCTGTTGCGCGAGCCTGCAATAATAAAATATTAATGAGACAAAAATTGGCGACTGGCCATGTACCCGGTCCGAAATTCCAGTATGCGCTAACATATGAAGAAGCCAGAGAAAAAGCCAGGATCATAGGTTATCCTCTGGTAGTTAAAAGTATCGATAATAGTGCTTCCCGGGGAATTAGAATTATCAGACATGAAAGGGAATTGGTTGAGGCTTGCACCGAAGCACTTAAATATTCTTTAGATAAGAAGATCTTATTAGAAGAATACCTTGAAGGAGTTGAATATAGTGTAGATACAGTTATGTATAAAGGAGTATTATACCCAGCCGGTATTTCTGATCGGGAATTTGATTATTCGCGTAGTTTTGCTATTCAGACGGGATCTTTGACACCGTCTTTGTTACCTGAGGAAACACAAGCTAGTATTTATGAATTAATGGCCAAGGCAGCCAAAGCCATGGGAGTGGATAACGGAGCTTTTAAAGGTGATATCATAATCTCTGCCGGCATGCCCAAAATTCTGGAGATAACAGCCCGTCTTTCCGGCGGATTTGATTCCCAATATCGTAAACCATATTCTTTTGGCATAAACCTAATTAAGGCTACTATGGATATCGCCTTGGGCAATGAGCTTGATTTCCGTGACCTTATCCCTCGGTGGGTCAAATATTCTAAAACTTTTTCGCCTTTCCCCAATCCGGGTATGGTTAAAAGTATATCCGGACTGAAGAAGTTAAAAAAGTTACCAGGGATTAAACAGGTTTTTATGATGATCGGAAAAGGTGACACTATAGAAGATTATCGTCATTGCGCTAACCGGGTGGCTCATTTAATTGTTACAGGTGATACCTATGCACAACTTAAGGAAAGAGAAAAAAAAGCTCTGGCTACTTTAAAAATAAGGACGGTATAAGCATGCCCAAACTTCCAATAATAGGAATGACTATCGGTGACCCTTCAGGGATAGGTCCGGAAATAGTAGCTAAGGTTTTAGCCGATAAAAATGTTTATATGTCCTGTCGCCCGGTAGTTATAGGTAACAGTGTAATTATTCAGGAGGGGATTAGGGTGGCTAATCTTGGCCTGCAGGTCAAAGTCATCAAGGATATTACAGAAGCAAAATACGTGCCGGGAATTATTGAGGTTATAGAAGCGGCAGATTTTAATCTTGCTGGCCTGCAATATGGTAAAGTACAGGCCACCAGTGGCAAAATAGCCGGGCAAAGCATAGCCAAAGCGATTCAATTGGCTATAGAACATAAAATACATGCGGTAGTGACAGCTCCCATTAATAAAGAGTCATTTAACCAGGGTGGATTTCCCTATCCTGGACATACAGAAATGTTCGCTGCTTTGACCCAGACTAAAAATTATTCCATGATGCTGGTATATGGCAATCTGCGGGTGGCTCATGTGACAACTCATGTTTCTATGCGGCAGGCCCTGGACCTGATCACTACTGAGCGGGTGTTGAATACGATCATGGTTGCCTATAATGCCTGTGTTTCATTGGGTATAAAACAGCCTAAGATAGGAGTGGCTGGCCTAAATCCTCATGCTAGTGATGGCGGGATGTTTGGGGATGAAGAGGAAAAGGCTATTATACCGGCGATAAAGATTGCCCAGGGAAAAGGTATAAAGGCCTCCGGCCCGGTTCCGGGAGACACAGTTTTTGCCAAAGCTAGAGGGGGTTGGTTCGATGCAGTTGTAGCTATGTATCACGATCAGGGACATATCCCCTTAAAACTGATCGGTTTTGTGTGGGAAAGCGATCAGCAAAAATGGGGACAAATAGCCGGAGTCAATATTACCTTTGGACTGCCGATCATCAGGACTTCGGTTGATCATGGTACGGCGTTTGGTAAAGCAGGTAAAGGTACGGCTGATGCGACTAGTCTGAAGAATGCCATAGAAATTGCTGTGACTCTGGCGCAGACGAAATTCAAAGAGGATCTTTCAGGTTAAAATGAAAATAAAGAAATTATCGGATATAAAGGATCTGCTATTAAATCAGCGAACTACCAAGCAGGTTCTTTTTAAAAATACTTTCTGGATAGCGCTACCAGATAGTTTCGGAAAATTACTAAGAACCTTGATCGTAATATACATAGCTCGGTTTCTGGGGGCAGCGGGTTATGGGAAATTTACTTTTGCTTTAGCTTATATCGCCATTTTTGTCAGCTTTTTGGACCTGGGTTTAAGCACGATCATTACCAGGGAGCTGGCGCAGGACAAACAGCAAGAAAAGTATTTTAATTCCTTAGTTTCGCTAAAGCTTATTTTAGGCGTAGTAGTCATTTCCATGCAATGTGGTATTTCCTTTTTTATTACTAGTGACCCGGATATAAGGAAAGTGATCTGGATCCTGTCTTTGTTTTCATTTGTCAGCCAATTTCCGGAAATATTTTATGCTTTTTTACGTGCCCGTCAAAAAATGGAATATGAATCTTGGTCGAATATATTGCAAGTCTCTATTATGACATTGTTGATACTACTTGTGGTGGCTAAGGTTCCCAGTATTCTTAAGATAAGTTATGTTTATTTAGGCTCCAGCCTGATCACGGTAGTACCGTTGATATTTCTCTTTAATTATTCTATAGCTCCGGTCAGGATTGATATAAATATCCGGACCTGGAAGAAATATTTGTCTATGTCCTGGCCTTTAGCCCTGACCTCTATCTTCGGGATGCTTTATAGTTATATTGATTCGGTAATGATGGGGTATTTAGGACAAATGGTGCAAACCGGATTATATAATGCGGCTTTAAGAGTGGTATATGTCTTAGCGGCGCCAGCTAGCGTAATTTGTTTAAGTTTTTATCCGGTTTTGAGCAAATTTTCCGGTCAAACAGCGGCCAGACTACAGGCTATCTGGAATTTTCAGTTGAAGTTGATGAGTGCCATAGCGATACCCATAGTCGCTGGAGGAATGATATTAGCTCCCAAGATCATCGGTATGGTATATGGGCCTGATTTTGCTCCGGCGGTCCCAGTGCTCAGGATCCTGATGGTCATGACCGGGATCACTTTTCTGATCAATCCTTTCAGTAATATGCTGATATCGGCCAATCACCAGGAAAAAACATTTTGGGTGACTGTAGCTGGTGCAGCCATAAATATTTCGCTGAACCTAGTACTAATACCGCGTTATAGTTTGTATGGCGCAGCGATAGCCAGTATAACTACTTACCTGCTGATATTAGGATTGTATTTTTACTTTACCAAGGTCTATGTGCGCATAAAGCCGGTAACCGGCGGTGTACTGTTTAATCTAATCAGGATTATGATCGCTTGCCTGGTCATGTCCTTATTTATCTCTTGGCCTCTAATATTTAAATATAATGTCCTCCAGGTAATTTTTATGGGGGCGGTTGTTTATATGTTAGTTTACTATTTTCTCCGCCGAGCTACCAAATATTATCTGAGGAAGGGTAAGCATGCTTAGTAAAGTACGAAAGAACATGGCCAGGATATTTAAAGAAATGGTGAAGAAAAGTGATCTTATGTATGTCCTAGTGTTCTTCGTCTGGGGTATTGTTCGGATACTCCGGATTAAGTATATTTTTTCTAATTTAGGGCCGGCAGTCGGACGGTCCGACAAAAAAGTTCTGATTTTTGGTGTTCGTACCCTGGCCACAACCAACCTGGTATACTTTGATGCCTTCTTTGGGCAGGCATTCAAAAAACTTGGTTGCAAGGTAAAAATGCTTTATTGCGATGGTCTGATGGATTCCTGTGATGCTGACACAATGCTGCGCAGCCAGAAACCAGCTTGTACTATTTGTCGTACCCTGGGTCCGTCATTAAAGCAGGCTTTGAATCTGGATTGTCTTTCTTTAAAAAAGTTTATTACTAAAGAAGAAATTGACGCAATAAATGAAAAAGTGAACGAAATGACCAGTGGACAAATGGCCGAGGCTAATTCACTGGGGGTGGAAGTAGGTGCGCATGCCGTTTCTTCTGCCGTCAGGTATTTTCTGGCTGGCAGGATCGATCTGCAGGATCCAGAACACGAAAAAAAACTGCGGGAGAAACTTAAGGCAGCTATGATCATGACTAAAATAGCAGCGGCGATCTATGATCAGGAAAAACCGGATATTATTTTCATGTTACACGGGATTTACAGCACCTGGGGGCCTTTCTTCGATTATTTCCGCTTGAAAAAAGTTGATGTCATTGCTTATGGAAATGCGGCTTATCGGTTTGGTTCTTTTGTCTTTCTGCGTAATGGCCGGGAATATGAATTTGTGTATGAAAAAATGTGGAATAAATATAGAAATGAGCCTTTCCCGGTGGAAGAAAAAAAGCAGATCACTGATTATTTGGCAGAAAGGTTCAAAGGATTGGTCGGGGATCATCTCATGTATAGGGAAAATTTTGAGGACAAGAAAAAACAATGTGAATTTGACCGCCTTAACCAAAAGAAATATGAAAATAAGTATGTACTTTATCCCAACCTGGCTTGGGATGCTTGTGTCGAAGGTCGCAGTTCTGGTATCTTTAAGAGTCTTTTTGACTGGATAGACAATACTATAGAATTCTTTATGGCCCGGCCGGAATATCAGCTCATTATCAAACCCCATCCGGCGGAGCTTATCTGGGAAAAGGGTACGGAAAGTATCAGCAAATATATCAACCGGAAATTTCCGCAATTGCCAGAAAATATTGTTTTGTTAAAAGCAGATACTCCTTTAAATGCCTATGAAGTAATACAGCCTGATGGTATTTGCCTGACTTTTAATGGTACAATCGGATTAGAATTCGCTACTCAGGGGATGCCGGTGATTGTTGCGGGTAACAGCCATTACAAGGATGCCGGGATAGTATATAAGATAGAGAGTTTGGAGGACTACCGCAGTTTACTGGAACAGCCTTATAGATTGCTGGAATTTTCAAATATCCATAAAGAGCTAGCCATTAAGTATGCCTATTTTTATTTCTTTAAATTGATGATACGTATACCTTTCTATCGCGGTGATGTCTGGTCCGAGATCGATTGGCGGTATGTAGCCAATACCGGAAAACTATTTAATGAAAATAATAATCTTATGAAGATATGTAACTATATAGTTACCGGAAGAGAAATAATAGAACCTCTGTAAGGAGCTGAATTAATGACCGGTAAAATCCTGGATAAAGCAAGATCGATTATAAGGAACTTTTGCTATTTCCGCTGCGGAGCCTGGTGGCGGGCGGTCAAGAAGCGGCCATTACCACAAAATAAGGATGGGCGGGTTCTGATACACATTGGCTGCGGTGAGTTCAATGATCCTAAGTATATAAATATTGATTCCCGGCCCGGATGGCATATTCATTATGTTGATAATATTGAAAATTGCCGAAGGATCTTCCAGGCTGGCTATGCCGATCTGATTTATGCCTGCCATGTGCTGGAGCATGTATCGCATTTAAAACTTAAATTAACGCTACAGGGATTACAAGCGGTATTGAAAGATGGCGGGGTGTTAAGATTGTCAGTGCCTAATTTCGATACCATTTATAATATATATACGAAAAAAAAGAAAATAGGTGATATTATCGCTCCCTTAATGGGTGGCCAGGGTTACCCGGGTAATTTTCATTTTGCCGTATTTAATGAGGCCTATCTGAAAGACTTATTATTGCAGAGCGGGTTTACTAAAGTTCTACACTGGACTCCGGAGAATACCCCGGATCATGGTTTTAATGATTGGTCGGGGCGGACCATAAAACTTTATGGAGAAGAATGGCCGATCAGCCTTAATTTAGAAGCTATAAAATGAATAATAACCTACCGGTAAAAATATTTTATTGCCAGCATCCGGCCAGCATCATTTTTTTTAAGAACCTGGCGGGGATCATACGGGAGAAAGACCGGCAATGCCGGATCATTTTAGTATTATCAGCACATCCTTATTTTCAAACCTTTAATCTTAAACCATATGTCCAATCCTTCAATGAAATAGTAAAGCTTGATTATGTGTCTTACCGTAAAAATATTGCGGCAGGAATATTAGCCGCCTGGTCCTTAAGAAAGAGAATAAGACAATTGACCCAAAGCTGGTCTTTATTATATTTCAGAATTGACCTGTTCCTGATGGATTCAGCTTGGCTGCCAGCTAATCTTTTCCTTTATTATTTTGCCTATTTCAACCGGAAAGCCCATATTGTAAGGTTTTTCGTTTCTCTGCCGCAAAAGACAGAGCGGACAAGTTCTGCCCGCAATTTTTTAATATCGTGGTACCATATATTTTGCGGAGGATACAAAGTAAAGACTATTATCAGCCCAGCAGGAAAATTTTTGGATCTTTATTACCAGCAGCCGGTCCCGGGCGAAAAAATCATCATTATTGCGCCTGGTTCAAGCTCAATGGTTAGCGGATATGAAAGCATGTCTTATCCTGCCCCGCGCAGCGTTAGTAAACAAGTAAAAGATATGGTTATAGTATTCGGAGATGCGACCTTGTTTGATTTTTACAGCGCATATTTGCCGACGGAACAGGAATGTCGGGAGCGGTTAAAATTATTATTTTCATCTCTGGAAAGTCATTATGTGGGAGGGAGACTATTTTACAAACCACATCCGGGAGATAAGGGGAAATTAATGCCTGGTCCGGAATATTCCCATTATCAGGTTTTTACTAAAGATATGAATGCTGAAACTATCATAGACCAGTATCAGGAACATATTTTAGCGGTTTATTCTTTTGCTTCAACTTCTTCGGTGGCAGCTTCTTTTTACCGGATACCGGCTTATACTTATTATCGTTATCTGTGTAATGCCGCTGGTAAAGATAAATTTGACCGGATCATCGGGACAGAATATTTGCAATCCCCTTACCTTTGTCATTTGAGCGAGCTAAAAGATATTGGTAAAGTCGATTGTATATCCAATAATATAGAAAACAGCGAATCAGCTGATCAAGAGAAAGTTAATAAAATATTGAATATTTCAGGATAAAGAGACTATGTAAATGATCACAATATTTAGTATTCCCAAACCTTTTACCGGTAAAATTGATATTATACAAAAAAACGCTATTGTTAGTTGGATTAAATTAGGGCCCGGCGTCCAGATAATGCTTCTTGGTAATGATGTCGGGGTAAAAGAAATAGCTGATAAAAATAATTTAATTCATCTTAATGAAGTGAAAGTAAACAATTTTGGAACGCCGTTTATTGATTCTGCCTTTAATATGGTCAGGAATAAAGCCAAGTACAGTGTACTGGTTTATGTTAATGCTGATATAATCTTATTACCTGATTTGCTCGATTCGATCCGGGAAGTGACGCATATTCCGCAATATTTAATGAGCGGGCGGCGGGTGGACCTGGATCTGGGAAAATCCCTGGAATATACCGCTGGCTGGGAAGAAATGCTCTTGCAAGAAATAGCTTTAAAAGGCACGCTCCATGGTTTTTCAGGGATCGATTACTTTGTTTTCCCGAAAAATATGCTGTTGCCTGTCCCTCCCTTTATCGTTGGCCGGCAGGGATGGGATAATTGGATGCTTTGGTACGCTAAGAACCACCATATACCCATAATAGACGCTACCGGTTCAATTACTGCGGTCCATCAGAACCATGACTATACTCATTCTAAATATGGGGAGAAGGATAGGGTTGGGGGGCCGGAAAAAGATTACAATTATAAACTAGCAGGCAATCTTTTCCAAATGCTAAGTTTAAGGGAAGCGGACTTGGTTATTATGCGGGATGGCCTACGTCCTCCTGGCGGCATTAGATTAATCATTTCAAAATTATCCAAGACCTATTTGTGGCAGGTCCTCTTCGCTTTTAAAAGAAGAATAACAAACTATTGGGAAAATAAATGGCACAAGTAGCTATTACCAGAAATAATCTTTCTTTAACCCTGCGGGCGATTAAAATAGACCGGGAAATCTACTTGATCGTTTTAAGCATAACAACTTTGATCGGCCTGTTGTTCTTCCCGCGGTTCATTATTGGTTTTGGCGCTAAAATAAGGTTAGAAGATATCACTTTCTTTTTTCTCTTTTTCATT
>JAQUQP010000003.1 GCA_028716025.1 bacterium
TTCGTGATCAAAGATGAAGTATTAACCCTTCTGGAAGAGCCTACAGGAGAGTTTATGGCGGTCATACCTATCGGGTATCCGTCTAAATCATCGCTGGGGCCGAATAAAAAGCATTTGGACATGGTCATTAAGGAAATGCTATAAATTCGAAGCACGAATATTGAAATTCGATATTAGAATTTGAGGTCAATGTGTGGCAGAAAATAAAACATAATCGCCTGGCTGTATCTGGTCTTATAATTATAGCTATTCTTTTAGCCGTAGCCTTATTAGCTCCTAAGATCGTACAATATGACCCAACCAGCCAGAATATCATTGAACGGCTGCAAAAACCGTCTTTCAGCCATTGGCTGGGAACAGATGAATTAGGCAGGGATGTGCTTTCACGCGTTATCTACGGAGCCAGGATTTCGTTATCCGTGGGTTTTATTGCCGTAGGTATCTCTGTTCTTATCGGAATATTTTTCGGCTCCTTAGCGGGATTTTATGGCCATTGGATCGATTCCCTGATCATGCGGTTTGTTGATGTCATGTTTTGCTTCCCTTCATTTTTTCTCATTTTGATGATCATCGCCGTATTAGGACCGAATATCTACAATGTAATGATTATTATCGGCATTACCAGTTGGCCGGGAATTGCCCGGCTGGTCAGGGGCGAGATATTATCGGTCAAAGAGAGGGAATATATCTATTCGGCTAAAGCTATCGGGGCCTCGGACTTGAGGATCATCTTCAGTCATATTCTGCCGAATGCCCTGGGACCGGTCTTAGTTACCGCCACACTGGGTATAGCTGATGCCATATTAGTAGAATCTGGTTTGAGTTTTCTCGGCCTAGGGGTTCAGCCACCAATGCCCAGTTGGGGTAATATCCTGACTTCAGGAAAAGACTATATCGAATCTGCCTGGTGGCTGACTTTATTTCCGGGATTGGCTATATTGATCACGATACTTTCCTATAATCTGGTAGGAGAAGGTCTAAGGGAAGTAATTGATCCGAAACTTTAAAGACGGATGGCGGACGGCAGTAAATGCGAGGACATTGAAAAGGCAAATTGATGCAGAATTTATTAGAGATAAAAAACCTGAATGTAGAGTACTATAAAGGCGGACAAACTATTCGGGCAGTCAGGGGAATGGACCTGGCGATCAAATTGGGAGAGATCGTTAGCCTGGTCGGGGAATCCGGTTGCGGCAAATCTACTATTGCCCTGTCAGTTATGCGCTTGATCCCGCAGAAACAGGGCCGGATCACTTCCGGACAGATCTCATTCGCCGGATATGATATCGTCACATTGTCAGAAGAAGAATGCCGGGACTTCCGCGGTAACAAGATCGGGATGGTTTTCCAGGAAGCTTTTTCCAGTCTGAATCCTGTATTCAAGGTAGGCGACCAGATCAAAGAAGCGATCAGGCTGCATAATCCTGATTTTAACCAGCAAAATTGTAAACAGAGAGCGGTTGAAGCATTGCAACTAGTTAATATACCACAACCTGAAGAACGGTATGACGCTTATCCCCACCAATTATCCGGCGGGATGCAGCAACGGGCTATGCTGGCTATGTCCCTGGCCTGCCATCCGCAATTACTGATAGCCGACGAACCAACTACCGCCCTGGATGTCACCATCCAAGCGCAAATACTGGACTTACTGGTTAAGTTCAGGAAAGACTTGTCTATGTCCATTTTACTGATCACCCATAATTTGGCTATTGTCAGCCAATTAGCCGATACGGTAGCTATTATGTACGCTGGCCAGATCGTGGAACTAGGTTCACGGAAAGAGATCTTTAATAACCCTCTACATCCGTATACCATCGGCTTGCTGAATTCCATACCTGACATTGCTGCGAAAAAAGAGCGCTTGGTTCAGATCACGGGACAAATTCCTGACCCGGCCAACCTGCCACCAGGGTGCACGTTTAATCCACGCTGTCCATCCGCGCTGGATCTTTGCCGGAGTTTTAATCCGGTGATGGTTGAAAAGGAAAAACAACATTTTGTACAATGCTATAAATATACTTATAAATAAGAGGGAGCATGGAAAAGCATTCTATTGGATTAGCTGAAAGCCATATCATCGCTATCATGAACAGCAAAAGGATTCTGATCAGCACTGGAGCACCTATCAGCATCGGGGACACGCCGGAAATTATGATCCTGGGGCAGCGTTACCAACTGGAAAACCAGCTCCAGGGAATGGATATAAAGCAGATCGGGGCCGCACTGAAAACCGATATAAACGCTCTTTTAGGCATGGATATATTAAGCAAATTCGTATTCTATATTTCCCACAATATTGAAGCTATTATTTTTAGCGATTTTTTTATCAATTTCAAGGAAAATATGCGTGAATTGCCCATAAATATGGATTTTAACTTGCCTATTATCACCCTAAAAATGGGCGGTGTAGACGTAAAAATGATCCTGGATACCGGTTCCAAACTATCTTATCTTGATGCCAGTTTATTGGCCGGTATGAAAAATGTCGGGACGATGGAGGTGTTCTATCCGGGATTCAATGTATTTGTGACTGAAGTATATCATCTCCCGGTAGAACTAAGGGATAAGCTCTTGGATATTCATTTTGGTATGTTACCCGATGCAGTAATGAAAAATTTATCTTTGACCGGTTGTACAGGTATTCTCGGGTCAGAAATATTCAAATATTTTAATATCCAGTTCTGTTTAAAGAAAAATACTCTTTGGCTGGTGGATAAGGGCAAAACAAGATAGGATAGGGTATTTATTATGAAAAATAAAATTATTTGGTTTATCATCTCCGCGCTTTTTGCCCCGCTATTTTCATGCGCCCCGGTGGCAGTAGATAATTATCGTTATCCTAACACACCCGATCTAGTCGTTTATTCTTACTGTAATGCTGATGCTTATGGAGCGAAACTATCCAAAGAAACCGCTAAATCGATAGCGAGGTTTAACTCTATCTCTAATATACCGGAGCAAAGTTTGGATAAGATCTATATTGTCCGGGAATTCAAAGTATCAAGAACGCAAGTAATAGAATCTTACGCGACAGTCTGGGTTAAATATGATTACCTGGCTATATTACAACCGTTTGGCCAGGTACCCCTGGACCCAAGGGTCAGCGTGTTGCCTAATTATGTTGATTTTATCCTGGTCCAGGAAAATGGTTTATGGAAGATCAAGAAAGGAATGGTTCCGCCTTGCATCAGTAAGGACAAGGCCTTAGAATATTTACGCGCTCTTCAAGAGACTTGCCTGGGTGAAGAAAAAGATAAAATTACTCTTATTATTCAACAATTGGAGATTTTAAATTGATCGCTACTGAAGGGATTGTTTATGCCTGAAAACAACGAACCAATAAAATGGTATTGGAAGACTTCGATCCTGGTGATTGCATTGCTTTCGGTCGGGCCCCTGGCTTTGCCCTTGGTTTGGTTCAACCCGCATCTAAATCGCCGACGGAAGATCATTTATACCGTGATCATTATTGTGGTGAGTTATTTATTGATCATCTGGTCGGTCAATGCCTATAATAAATACATGAAAATATATGAGGACTTGCTGAAGCAAATGCCTTAACTTTACTGCATCTTATAGGAATTATGCCGCCACTATTAGAAGTAAAAAACTTAACAAAATATTATCCAGTGGAAAAGGGTATCCTAAAACAGGCTGTCGGCCTGGTCAAAGCCATCGACGGAGTGAATTTCTCTATCGCCGAAAAGGAAACTCTTGGTCTGGTCGGTGAATCCGGCTGTGGCAAAACCACTTGCGGCCGGCTGATCGCTAATTTGCTGAAACCGACCAGCGGTGAAGTATTTTTTAAAGAAAAAAACATCCATGCGCTTAAAGGTAAATATTTAACCGCTTGTCGCAGGCAAGTCCAGATCATATTCCAGGACCCATTCTCCTCTCTTGACCCCCGTCAAAATATTTATGATATTATTTCTGAACCGATCAGGATCCACCGCCTTTACGCCAAAGCAGAAACCCGGGAGAAAGTGGAGGAATTACTAAGCCTGGTTGGTTTGCCTAATGATATTGTCAATGGTTACCCGCATCAGTTGAGCGGCGGCCAGCGCCAGCGCATCGGGTTGGCCAGGATATTATCCTTAAGTCCCAAGCTGATCATCGCGGATGAGCCGGTTTCCTCTTTGGATATTTCTATTCAGGCGCAGATAATTAACCTGTTCAAGGATCTGCAGCAAAAATATGGTCTGAGCTATCTTTTTATCTCGCATGACCTGGGGGTGGTTAAGCACATCGCCCACAGGATAGCTGTAATGTACTTAGGCAAAATTGTAGAACTGGCTGATAGTGATGAATTATTTGCCCAGCCTTATCATCCCTATACAAAAATGTTGATCCAAAGTATCCCTTCGATCAAAACCGGTAAAAATGGTACAATAACCGGGCGGGAAATTGATAGGTCTTCTACCCCTGTAAAAGGATGTGCCTTTTATGGGAGATGCGGAAAAGCCACGAGCCGTTGTAAAGATATTGAACCAATACTTGAACCCAAAGGAGAAAAACATTTTGTCTGTTGCTGGTATCCTGAATAAATTATCCGCGGCTAAACATTCCCATCAATTATATCTGGTCGGCGGCATAGTGCGTGATATTCTGCTAAGGCGGGATACGAAAGATATTGACCTGGCCTGCAAAGGCGCCCGGGGACTGGCCAATAAATTCGCCAAAGCCACTGGCGGCAGTTATTTCCCTTTAGACGAAGAAAACCAGATCTACAGGGTAGTCCTTAAACAGCCGTCCGCCGTCCGCCGTCCGCCATCCATTATCAACTACGACTTTGCTGAATTACGTGGCGGGAATATCAAAACAGACCTGTCCCTGAGAGATTTTACTGTAGATGCCATGGCTATAGAACTGGACGGCAGACGGCAGATAGCAGCTGGCAGGAAAAACATAATAGATCCATTTAAGGGACAAGCAGACTTAAAAAACAAAATTATACGGATGGTGGGGAAAAATATATATAAGGATGACCCATTACGGATGATGCGGGCTTTTCGACTGGCCGCAATATTAGGTTTTAAGATAGAAACAAACACCTTGGCCCTGGTATCCCGGCAACACAAGCTGATAAAAAAAGTTTCTATGGAAAGAGTGCGGGAGGAGTTCATTAAAATATTATCCTGCGCCGATAGTACTGCCTATATCAAAGCTTTGGACAAATGCGGTGTTCTGGAAGTTCTAATCCCGGAGGTTCGTAAATTGAAAATCGCGGCTAGGAATTTTTACGGACCGGAAGGTGTTTGGCGACATACCCTTTCAGGACTGGAGTACTTGGAAATAATTATCCTCAAGGCCGACAAATATTTGCCTGGATATGCCCCTAAAATAATACAACATTTGGATACCCTGGTAATTGCCGATGTTCCTCGCCGGGTGACTTTGAAGATGGCCTATCTGCTGCATGATTTTGGCAAACCGGATACTGAAACAAAAGAAGGCCGTCGCAGCAGGTTCTTTGGCCATGAACTAGCCGGGGCGCAGTACGCAGAAAAAATACTAACCCGGCTGCATTTCTCCAATAAAGAAACGAGTACGATCAAAAATATTATCATGAATCATATGCGGCCGGGAAATCTATCGGCCTTGGCCCAGATCACTGATAAAGCGATCTATCGCTATTTTCGTGACTTGAAAGAAGAAGGTCTGGATACATTGGTCTTATCTCTTGCCGACGCCTACACTACTGCGGATACCGTGATCTTTAGGAAAAAACAGGATATCTATCCCGTAGATGCGCGTAAACATCTAAAAATAGTGCGCTCTATCATTAAAAGATATTACACCCAACATAAGCAGATAGTTCCTAAAAACCTGCTCGATGGTAATGAAATAATGACCAGGTTTAAATTGCCAGAGGGACCGCTTATCGGACAGATGATTAATAATTTAAAAGAAGCCCAGGCGCAAAAATTGATCACAACTAAAATACAAGCGTATGAATACTGTAAAAAATTGTTGACCTCTGCGGAAAAATAATTTATAGTATATAAACTACATTTTAAATAGGGGGGTTTTATGAAGAAGTACGTTCTTCCGGTGTTTGTTTCGCTTCTTCTCGGTTTAGTATTCTTGCCTGGACTGGCACAAGCTGACATTCCCACGTCAACTATCAATTCTTATGCTGATGGTCAGAGTGTCTGCAGCTACGGCGCCAGTTCTGTAGCCGCCAGCCTGGCCTTGACCGTAACCAATACTGCTTCTCCCACCAGCGTGGAATATTCATACAGGTTACAGGGTGATAGCGCCTGGACGGTCATCGGTAGTACCGGTCCAGCCTTACCCATGACTTGGGATATCAGTTCCTTGACTAACGGCGGTATCTATGAAACTCGAGCTGTCGCTTCAAATAGCAGCGGCACAGACCCCAGCCCGGGTTTTATCTGGCTAAAAGTGAACCAGAATCCCCAGGTAGGAGCCGTTGTATATAGCACCAGCAATGTAGTAGGCGCTAAAACGTACATTAAAGCCGGCAACCAGGATATCACTGCCTGGTTTGCTAATGTCTTTGGAGCATCCAGGAAAATGGATACCAGCATTGCTCCAACCATTACTATTACTCCGAAAGGTAAAACAGCCATAACCGGTACTGATACCACCTGGTCCGCCACTGGTGTATCCAGCGATACAGTTAAACAAACGTTTGCCATAGCTGACACTACCGGCGACGGAGAAGCAACGGTTACAGTCTCCGGAAGCAAAGATGTAAATGGTTTCACCCAGGATACTTTTTCCAGGCAATTAATTATCGACACAGTAAAACCTACCGTCACAAATATTCAGGTAGATGAAGATGGCGATGGATCATTTACTGATAATGTAGGTTATATTGCCAATGGCCAAACGCCTCGCTTTTATGTTACTTTTAGTGAAAGCGTTTTTGACATCGCGTATGCGAGTTACACGCCCACCGGAAAAACCCCGATCGGTCTGGTTGGTCCATTCTGGGTAGATGCGCCGGCAAATACAATAGCCTTTTTTACGCCTGCTGCGGCCATCAGTGCCACCACCGGTGATGGTTTAGCCGGAATGGTGTTAGAAACGATCCGCGATAATGCATTAAATTCCAATGACTATACCGCGACCAATCTGGTGACCATTGACGGTACCGCGCCACGTACTCCGATTATCACTGCTCCGGCTAATAATATAGCAGTAGATGAAGGAAGCGTAGTAGAAGTAAAATTGCAAACGCCTACCGATACGGATATTAAATATGCTTCGTTTACCGATGGAACTAATACGTACTGGGATTTCACTGCTCCTTACCAGTGCCCGATGCCAATAGGAGCGGGGGTGACTACCTTGACTGTAAGATATATAGATAAGGCGGGAAATACCTCAACCGCTGAAGTTATCACTGTTGCCACTAATCCACTGGTTGATAAAACCGTGCCACATGCCTTGATCAGGACCACAACAGTAACTATTTGGCCAACCCGTATTGATCTAAGAGCCTATGTCAATGATACTGAAACCAATATCAAGAAAGTAGAATTCCAGTATTCCACGGACAATATCAGCTGGGCCACTATTGGCACCGATGCCAAGAATGATGACAATTTTATAATTCCCTGGGATGTGACCACACTGGCCACCGGGACTTATTATCTCCGGGCCATTGCTACTGACTTAGCCGGAAATGTTGACTCCAGTCCGTCAGCTATCAACATTTGGATATCTACTGAAGCAGGCACAATAGACATTATCGAATCCACAGCCAAAGTTGACCCGGTCTTTTCGATACAAGGAGCTATGGATGCGACCACCAATACAATCACGGCGCATGTGGATTCAAGCAACCAACCGACTATCAGCATAGTGTTGACCGATAACTCAACGGGAAATACTAGTTTTATCTTACCAAGCTCCATAACCGTAACCGGCAGCGGCACCAGTTGGGATGCTACTGTCACGAATACCGCTATTACCAATAGCGTTTACGCCACCATCAATGTGATTGCCCAGAACTCTAACGGCGAAACGATCACCCGCAGCTGCGATGTAGGCGTTGTTCCCGTGGATATCACCAAAACTCATACTTTAGCCGGAAACGCGCAGTTTGGCTTTGGCTATACTATGAACTCCAACACCTTAAAAGAAAATACTAATATGGTTATAAAAACCGTGACTACGCCTGTGACCACGCAAAGTAACATTTTGGCGATTGGCCCGGCTATGGATCTTTCACTGGCCAACGGCGTCACTACTTTTGCCCCGGTTACTTTGAGCTTTAATTATCCTAACCTTAATAATACCGGCGGGTTGTACCCGAACACAACCATACTGCAGTCCAAGCTGACTATTTGCTTCTGGAACGCGGAAACTCAAAAATGGGTCAGGGATAAAACTGTTGTCCATGCTACGGCAGGAAACACAAGTGCAACCTGTACAACCACACATTTTTCCATTTATAGTGTGATCGCGGACTATGCCAAACCAGTAGCTTCTGACATTTCCATCAATGGTCCTATCGTCAGCGCTAAAGTCACTGATGAAGGCAGCGGTATTAATTCCAGTTGGGCTGTTGGCAATTGTTACCTTAAAGTGAATGGTACAACATATTACAGCACTACCTATGACCAGGATACTGATCTTATGACTTTCGAAGCCACCAACCTGGTTGACGCTGGAGATTATCCGTATGTCCTTAGGGTCGTAGACAAGGTCGGCAACTATACTGAATATAACGGAATATTGTCTTATACGAAAATGGAAGAGCTCAGTGACGTCCATAACTATCCAAATCCGTTTGATCCTAACCGGGAAGACACCACGATCAGGTTCATTTTAAGTGAGAACGGCAACATTACTTGCAGGATCTATGATTTTAACGGCGATCTGGTCACTATCCTGCAAAGAAATGACACATGGAGTAAAGGATTAGTTGAATTTAAGTGGGGTGGTACCAATGACAATGGCAAAAAAGTAGCCAATGGTACTTACTTTGCTGAAATACAGGTCAGCGGTTCGGCATCAGACTATGCCGGCCGTACGGTTCGTAAGATAATAAAAATCGCGGTAGTCCGCAGGCAGGAGGAATAATCATGAAAAATAAACTTTTATTATTGCTGTGCCTGATCTTGGCGTTCACCGCACAACTGGCTTATAGCTGGGAACTAAACACTGAAACAGAAATAGGCGAAGCAGGTGAGGCTGCTCCTTACTTAAAGACTGGAGTAGGGCCAAGAGCTTTGGCCATGGGCAGCGCTTTTATCGCTGTCGCCGATGATAATAGCGGGTCTTATTGGAATCCAGCTGGTATACCCTTCATCAAACAAAACCAGGTGGGACTGGTTTACAGCAAAATGTCACTGGATAGGAGCTATAACTATGCCAGTGTAATTTTACCATCTTGGAAACTCGGGATTAGCGCGATTATGAGCGGCGTCGATGATATAGATGGTTATGATATCCATGATTACGCGACTGGCAGCTTTAAAGAAAGCAATACTGTACTATTGCTGTCCTATGCCCCTAAACTAGCTGATGATATCAGCCTGGGCTTGAACCTAAAATTATTACAGAGCAAGATCAAGGACACATCAGGGACAGGATACGGTCTGGACCTGGGTACCATGTTCATATTAACTGAAAAACTTAGAGCAGCTTTAGTATTGCAGGATCTCTACACCAGCATAAATTGGAAAGGCGACTATTCCGAAAAAGCAGCCACCGTAGCAAAAGTCGGGACCAGCTACGATATTTTTGAATCGGGCAGCAGGAGCTATAATGTAAAACTGTCCGTAGACGCTGAAAAATATGCCACCCGGAAACGTGTCCGTTACAATTTCGGAACAGAGTTCAGTCTACCGTATAACCTGTCTTTAAGAGCAGGCATGGCGGACAATTTCCTTACTGCCGGATTCGGATTGAAGATGGGATTCCTCGGACTGGATTATTGCTATAAAGTAGACAAATTAAAAATGGAAGACACTAACCAGATTGCCTTGAACCTGTATTGGGGTGGAAATGATTATGATACCTATTCCAGCCCGGCACCGGCTCCAGCACCAGTCAAGAAAAAGTAAAAGATTTTTACGGTTTTTAGGAAACACCCCAAGGGGTAATAGTGAGGCTGATGCTTTAGATTTTACGGAGTAAAATCGCCAGCCGAACGCAATAGGGGCGGGAGCCCCTTTGAGCGGGGTTTGGGGTGTTTACACGCGGGTGTAGTTCAATGGTAGAATGGAAGCTTCCCAAGCTTCATACGTGGGTTCGATTCCCATCACCCGCTCCAATAATCGAATAAAGGGATCGAAGCCAAGTCGAACGCCACAGGTCCGAGTGAGACTGGCCGGCGACGGGTGAGCGGCGTGAAATACGACGCGATGGAGGAGGATTCCCATCACCCGCTATTTAAAACAGTTGATAGTTCATAGTTGATTGTTCATATAAAATAAATTGTAGCTTTTTCTATCAACTATCATCTATCAACAATGAACAGATTATCAAATATAAAAACACAGGGGGGGTAATGATCCTTTCAAAACCATTTAAGACGTTTGTTTTAGACACCAATGTACTCATTCATGACCCAGAAGCACTTTCCGTATTCGGACATAACAAAATATCTATTCCTTTGATCGTTATCGAAGAACTGGATCGTTTTAAAACCTTTCACGATGAACGTGGTCGGAATTCGCGCATTATTTCCCGCTACTTGGATAAACTCCGTAAAAAAGGCAAATTAAATGAAGGCATAGAGCTGGACAATGGCGGCATACTTAAAATAGAACTTGATGCCAAGGTAGAAATGCCTTTTGAATTCCGCAATCACAACGATGACAATCAAATTCTGATGACCGCTCTGGCGCTTCAAACCAAAGGGGAGGATGTCTATTTTATTTCCAAGGACATAAACCTGCGCATCAAGGCTGAAGCTATCGGCTTAAAAGTACAGGATTATGAGCGCTCTAAAGTCAAAATAGACGAGTTATATACCGGCTGCAAAGAAATAACCATCACCAGCGAACAGATCGATTCTTTTTATAAAGATAAAAAACTTAAGCTAACCGAAGACGACCTGTTTGCCAACCAATTCACTATCCTGAAATCCAGTGACGAGAAGAGCCAATCCGCGTTGGGTAAGTATGTTAAATCTACTAAAGAGATCGTTCCTCTCCGCAAGGATACCCGCATCTGGGACCTGAAACCCCTTAATACTGAGCAGCGCTTTGCTATCGACCTGCTCATGGATGATAATATCAAACTAGTCACCCTAGTAGGCGTGGCAGGCACCGGCAAAACGTTGCTGGCTCTAGCTGCCGCCCTGCAAAAAACCGTTGAAGAAAAACTATACCGCCGGTTCTTTGTTTTGCGCCCGATCATGCCCATGGGCCGGGATATCGGGTTCTTGCCCGGGACAAAAGAAGAAAAATTGACCCAATGGATGGGTGCCATCTATGATAACCTGGAATTCTTGATGGAAAAGGGCACTGACAAAGTCGGCGAAGAAGATACAGAATCAAAGATCCAGTATCTGACAGAAACCGGCAAAATGGAGATAGAAGCACTCACGTATATACGCGGCCGCAGTTTGCCTAACCAGTTCATCATCATTGATGATTCACAAAACCTGACCCCCTCGGAAGTAAAAACTATAATCAGCCGTGCAGGCCAAGGCACCAAGCTGGTATTTACCGGCGACCCATACCAGATAGACAATCCCTACCTGGATGCTTCATCCAACGGTTTGACCTATGTGGTAGAAAAGCTGAAAGGACAGGATATATACGGACATATTAATTTTACTAAAACTGAAAGGAGCCCGCTAGCTGCGTTAGCGGCCCAGCTGCTTTAATGAAATATATTGACTTGCACGTTCATTCCGTATTCAGCGACGGTACTCTTACCCCGCAGAAAATAGTGGAATATGCTGTCAAACGAAAGTTGTCAGCCATAGCTTTGACCGACCATGATACTACTGACGGTGTCCCTATTGCGCAACAACACGCGCAGCAGTTCGGACTGGAAGTAGTGCCAGGGGTAGAGCTGAGCGTGGAAATGCCCGGCCGCAGCGATCTGGAACTTCACATCCTGGGTTATTATCTTGATTATCAGGATGAGAGTTTCCAGGAACGGCTTAGTTTTTTCAGGAAAAAACGTCATGAACGAGCGGTGTTGATGTTGGAAAAACTCAAAGACCTAAATGTTTTCCTGGATGGAGCAAAACTGCTGGAAACAACCAATGATAACGCTATTGGCCGACTTCATTTTGCACAATCTCTCCTGGAAGAAGGATATGTCCATAATATCCAGGAGGCTTTCCAGCGCTTTATCGGTTTTAACAAACCTGCTTATGTGCCCAAAGCCAGGCTTATGCCAGAGCAGGCGATTAAAATGATCACTGATGTAGACGGCATCCCAGTTCTGGCCCATCCTTATTTTTCAGAGATCAATCGTGATATGATCGCCCTACTGGTCGGCTTCGGTCTAAAAGGGATAGAAGTATATCATAGCCGTCATAGCAAATCCGACATTGACCGATTCCGCCAATATGCCAGTGAATTTAATTTATTAATCACCGGCGGTAGTGATTGTCACGGAGAGATCGATAAAAATGAAGCGTTGTTGGGTAATATGGAAGTATCCTTTGAGCTCCTCGAAAAAATGCAGGAATTTAAAAGAGGTAAAGTGTAATCCTGTTAAAGGAGATTACCATGTTTAAATGGCTCAAAACGGCAAAATTAAAAAGATCTAAAAAGATCAAAGAAAAAAGGGCCAATCCGCGGCTGAATACCCTGGTTGATGTGGTCTATAAACTGCATAATAAAAATGGCAGTAGTATCATCTCCCTGGCTAAAGATGTCAGTGCTTCAGGCATGAAGATATTACAACAAAAAAAAGTGCAACTGGATACCCTGCTGGATATTAAAATAGACCTGCCTCATCAGCAAGGACTGATCTCCGCTTTGGGAAAAGTAGTCTGGTATAAGCGTAAAGGCGGTATCGGTATCAAATTCCTAATGATCAGGCCAAATGATGAACAAAAACATTTTGATTATATAGAAAAAAACCTGCCGGTTGAAAAATGAACGGAGAATGCATGGACAGCCAGGAAAGAATATTGAATGAACCTCAGGCAATGTGGCTGGTCACTATTACGCTGATATTGATCAATTTTATATTTTACTACTTCCGTATCGGAGGACCAGACACCTTAACCTTAGTGGGCGATCTTTTTCCGGTTATCTGCTCTTTGTTCGCCGCCGGGGCATTGTTTAGGATCACTTTTTACCTGAAAACTTGGGACCTGACAAAAACCGCCTGGCTATTGCTGGCTTTTGGATTGTTCTGCTGGTTCCTGGGTGAAGGATCTTTTGCGGTGACTGAATTAGCGCTGGGACGAACTCCCGCAGTCCCTTCAATGGCTGACGGGTTCTGGCTATGTGGTATTATTCCCATTATTGCCGCTTTAACCATGCTCATTTACGGATACCATCGGACCGGATTCATTATCGGCCACACATTGAAATATATTTTTGTGATTGCCGCTGTGTCAATGCTAGAAGTAATTTTGATCTCTAAAATATGTATGCCGATATTATATGCTCCGCTTAGTATCCTGGAAAAGATCTTTACCCTGGTCTATCCGATACTGGACATGGTCATTCTTATGCTGGTCTTCTTCCTGGTACTGATCACTTCTGTTCTGGGTAAAGGACTTTTATCAAAACCCTGCAAGTACCTGGTAATCGGATTCGCCATGAACTCCGTAGCCGATATACTGTATTCTTATTATAACTGGTTAGGAGCGTATAAGACAGGCAGTTATATTGATATATTATGGAACAGCGGATATCTTTTCATTGCCTTGAGTGCCTTCTACCAAAAAGACCTGATGGAAAGATACTGACATGACTACTAACCATATCGCCGCTAAAATCGAGTCCTATCTGGTTCCTCTGCTCGGAGACCTATTGGCCGCAGCTACGCTAAAAGTACAATGTGAAAAGATCGGTACTACGGTAGATAAACTTACTCCTATGGACCTGCCTCAATTAGCGCCGAAGATCGAGCAAGCCTTAGTAGTTTTCCTGGGTTTGGACCGGGCAAAAAAGATTACATACCAGATTATCCAGATGCCGTTATAATCACGATATTAAGAGAGGTGCCTATGAAAGCTTCAGGGAAAATATGGATCTTTACGGGAATGCTAATAATATTCAATATTCTTTTCTTTTGGGTCAAACCGGAAGGGAAAATACTGACCATTGTCAGCGACGCACTTCCGGTAATAGGCGCGATAGTTTCGATCATCGGGATAGCCTGGGCGGTAAAGAGTTTACACGGGTTTGACCAGACAAAACTAGCATGGATCATGTTATTGATCGGGATGGTCCTATTCCTGGGAGCTGAAGCAATATACGGCACGCTAGAAGTTATCCTGAACGTAGACGTTAATGAAGTTTTTCCTACCCTGGCTGATTATGTCTGGATGGTTGGATATATCCCGATATTTACCGGATTAGTCATGTTGGTTTATGGCTATAAAAAAAGTGGTTTTTCCTTCGGCGCAAAAAAGAACTATATTGTGGGTATCTCTTGCTTTGTCTTGGTCACGGCTTTGATCATTTACAAATTATTAATACCTATTATCCAGGATCCGGAAACGGGAAGGATGGCCAAATTTGTATACCTTTATTATCCGATCGCGGACTTGTTTATCATTATTCCGGCCATGATCCTGGCTTATGTAACTAATTTATTCGGCAAAGGCATGATCTCCCGACCTTGGCGCTATATAGCGGTAGGATTCCTGTGCATGACCACGTTTGATATCATTTATTCTTATTTAAACTGGAATGATATGTACGGCCCGGGTAATTTCCTGGATATCTTTCAAAATTTAAGTTATTTACTAATCGGATTAGGCGGTTTATTCCAAAAAGAACTCATTGAATCGGTATAGGTGTTATTATGACAGAAAACAAAATGGCCAAACGGATAGAAATATTGCTTACTCCTCTGCTGGGAGCGATCATGGCGGCAGTAACGGTCAAGATACAATGTGAGAAGATAGGGGTCAGCCCGGAAACATTATCTATACCGGATTTACCAAAGCTGGGTGATGCCATAGAAAAAGCATTGGTAGTCTTTGTCGGATCTAAGAAAGCCAGGGAAGTGGCTAGCAGCATCAAGACAACTCTTTAAAATTTATTGACAAAAATATTATTGAGTGATAATATAAAAACATTGAAAATACTCCAAACAGGGGAAGTCTGTGAAACTCAGACACTGCCCCGCAACGGTTAAACCAGGATTATGCAATAGGTTTGACGAACAGAGACGATTTTTAGTCGAATTCAAAACACTATTTCCATATCCGGGTTAAAGTCCGAACACCTGTTTGTATAAATAGCAATCCTTCGCGGGAAGGGCGGGTGAAAGATCATATAAGCCTGATTTTGCTCAACCTTTCATTTGGTTGGGCATTTATTTTATTAAAGGAGCTTACCCTGATTTATAAAAAAGAATATAATGATTACAAACGAAGAATGATTTTAATAGTGTTATCATTAATACTATTTTATTGTCATATAGTATACGCGACCGAAAAACTACCTGAGCGCATTATTTCCCTCGCTCCGGCTAATACCGAAATATTGTATGCCCTTAACCTCGGCGATAAAGTAGTAGGCGTTTCCTCTTATTGCAATTATCCTCCACAATGCGCAGAGAAGGAAAAAGTAGGAGACTTCTCCAATCCAAATATTGAAAAAGTAGCTGCTTTAAAACCTGATCTGATCCTGGCTACCGGCCTGGAACAAAATCCCGCCGTGGACAAGTTGAAAAAACTTGGTTTCAACGTTGTGGTGATCGATCCACAGAATTTCAACCAGCTCTTTGACGCTATCACCCGCATCGGGGAAATCACCGGCAGAGGTACTTACGCGTTTATACTCAACCAATCAATTAAAGCGCGTATCGCCAGGCTAATGCAGGTTATAGCCGCCAGGATCACTGAACCGCCAAAAATATTTATTGAGATATCTACCCAGCCGTTGATGACCGCTTCCCGAAACACCTTTCTGGATGAGATGATCAATATGCTGCGGGCTATTAATGTGGCCGGAGACCTGTCTCGTCCTTACTGCCGGATAAGCGAGGAATATGTAATTAAACAAGACCCTGATTATATTATTTTAACCAGCCCGCAAAGCCGTAAGTACTTCACTTCCAATAAGGCCTGGAACAGTATAAAAGCAGTAAAAGAGAAGCACTTTATCGATGAAATAAATCCAGATCTATTGCTGCGTCCCGGCCCCCGGCTAATAGACGGTCTGGAACAACTGGCTGAAAAAATCTATCAAATAAAAATGCGATGAGAGATAGGGTACTGATGAAAAAAAACCAACTCTTGACGATCATATTACTGCTGATAACCTTAATTTGCCTGGGATTCCTTTCTCTTTATTGGGGAGCGATAAAGTTGGATCCTTTCCATTCCCAGGACGAGGTAAGCCGCTTGATCTTATTTAAATTGCGCTTGCCCCGGGTTATCCTGGCCATTTTTGCCGGAATAGGATTAAGTGTAAGCGGCGTTGTTTTCCAAGCTTTATTACGGAATCCGCTGGCTGATCCTTATATCCTGGGCACATCTTCGGGAGCAGCTCTCGGAGGAGTTCTAGCCATTACGTTAGGTTTGGGCACTTGCATCTACAGCGTATCTCTCAGTGCTTTCATTTTTGCCTTGCTGACCATGATCCTAGTGTACCAGCTATCACAATTCAACGGGAAAATGCCTGTGCAAAACCTGCTTTTGGCCGGGGTAATAGTCAATACTTTTCTATCCGGCTTGGTTACGCTCATAATGTCCCTGAACCGCCAGGAACTATACAGTATTATGTTTTGGATCATGGGCAGCCTGGGGCAAACTGATCAGAACGCAGTCTGGCTGGGAGGGATCGTGGTTCTTTCTTTGTCCGGCATTATTGTACTGCTAAGCAGGTATCTTAATATTATGGCCCTAGGTGAAGAGAAAGCCCAATCGCTTGGTGTACCCGTCGAATTAATGCGCAAAATACTTTTTATAATAGTGTCTCTAATTATTGCGATTCTGGTGTCAATCTGCGGCATGATCGGTTTTGTCGGATTGATCATTCCCCATATCAGCAGACTACTAGTGGGACCAGATCATAAAGTATTGCTTCCAGTTTCTGGACTGTTGGGTGCTATCTTCTTGCTTTTATGCGATGTTCTGGCCAGGACCATAGCTGTCCCCTTGGAAATTCCCATCGGAGTGATCACGGCCCTGGCTGGCGCGCCATTCTTTTTATATCTGCTGCATCGCAAAAAAGCAAATACTCTTTTTGAAGGATAATTTATGGCTTATCTAGAAGTATCTGATCTAAATTTTTCTTACCAAGAAAGATTGGTCCTGAAAAATATTCATTTTTCAGTCGAGAAAGGAGATTTTTGGGGCATTATTGGGCCCAATGGCAGCGGCAAATCAACATTGCTTAAGATCCTGGCCCGGCTTTTATCGTCAAACACAGGGATAATTTCACTGGCTGACCTCGATTTAAAACATTACTCTGCCAGAGCGCTGGCTAAAAAGTTAGCGCTGGTACCAGAAGAAACCGCGATTAATTTTCCTTTTACCGTGCGTGAATTAGTATTGATGGGGAGGTCGCCTTATCTTTCTTTCTGGCAACCATTAACCGCTGCTGACCAGATTAAAGCCGACGAATGCATGGAAAGGACATCAATTAAAAACCTGTCTAAAAGGCGAGTGAATGAACTATCAAGTGGTGAAAGGCAAAGGACATTTATATCCCAGGCCTTAGCTCAAGAACCTGATATCTTATTGCTGGATGAACCGACAGCACATCTGGATATCAACCACCAAATTGAAATATTCAATGTTTTAAAGACCCTGCAGAAAGAGCAGGGATTGACCATTATCACCGTGACCCACGACCTTAACCTGGCGGCACTTTATTGCGATACACTGCTCTTGTTAAATGAAGGAAATATTTTTAAACAGGGTACACCGGCAGAGGTGATCACCGCGGAAAACATAAAGAACGTTTATAATACCCGGGTTACCGTACAGAAACACCAGCAAATACATAAACTGCAAATTACCCTGATCCCAAACCAATAGACTGTGCCGCAACTCTTTTTTGTAGTCGGTCAAGCACAGCCTGAAAGCTGCAAAGGGAGTTGGGAAACAGTCTAACTACAAGGAGGAATAATGTTCAAACAGCATATCGTAACAATAATGATCGTAGTATTATTACTGGCGTTTAGTCCGGCGTTTGCCGAAAAAGGGGCTGAAGTCAACTTAAATATGACGGTGGTTTCCGCCAGCCTGGCTCCTCAACCGGCATATCTCACCGGTACTAATGTAACCGTGATCAAAGCTGAAGATATTGCCGCTGCCCATACCCAGGATATCAGCTTGTTATTAAACCAAGCCGCCGGATTGGACCTGCCGAAACAAGCGAGCCTGGGCAATGCCCAGATATTATCTATTCGCGGTGTTCCCGGCCAGCAAGTCTTGGTATTACTTGATGGCTTTCCTTTAAACTCCCCGTCCCTGGGATTAACAGACTTGTCCCAGATCCCCCTCGAAAACATAGAGCGCATCGAGATCGTCCGCGGTGCCGGGTCTGCAGTATACGGGCCTAATGCCATCGGCGGAGTAGTTAATATTATTACTAAGCAGCCTCAGGAACAAAAACCAATGACCGATATCAGTATCCTGGCTGGCAGCAGTAATACCCAAACCTACCGGTTCAGCATAGGCGCCAAGCCTAATGATTTAAATTATTTTATTTCTTCCAGCCGTTCTTTTTCCCAAGGATGGAGGAAAAATAATGATTTTGATAACAATGCTTTAAGCGTCAAATTAGGATATGACCTGCATAACTATGGATCGTTCATCCTGCATTATCAATATTACCGGAGTTTTTTAGGTTTGCCCGGCCCGTCTAACGTACCCATTGATTCCTGGGATAACGCGCGGGAGAGAGAAACTTCTTCGCCAAATGCCCGGCAGGAAGACCGTACCAATCTTACATACGCTGAATATAAACTTGCTATGTCCGGACAATCTACGGCTAAGATTCGTACCTTCCTGAATGATACCAAACAGATTTATCGTAATACTGACTGGTCCATAGATAACCTGCGCCGTAACCGGTCGCATGGAGGCAGTATTCAGATAGACTTGCTCTCAGGCTGGAGCGCGGGACTGGAATACCGGCAGGATTCAGTATGGCAGAGAGATGAATATATCCTGGTTGATACGGTTGATGAAGCAGTTTTTTCCCAATCTTTATATGGCCAGTACATGCGGCAATTAGAAACATGGATCTATACCATCGGCGCGCGCTATGACCATCATTCTGTCAGTGGCGGCCAGTTTGATCCCCGTTTAAACCTGGTATATTTATTAAATATCGGCTGGAAAGCTTCCCTGAATATCTCCCGTGGTTTCCGGCCGCCTACAGTCAATGACCTGTTCTGGCCATTTAATCAGGAAAACTATTTTGGCCTGACCTATATCACCGTTGGCAATAAGAACCTGTCCCCGGAAAAAGCCATGTCCTATGACCTAGGACTGGAGGGTAAATTCAATGATTCCTGCCAAGGTAAAGCAACCATGTTCTATATCACCAGTCGGGACCTGATGTTGTGGGAACAGGAAAATGTCACCTTAACCACCTATCGTTATTCTCCTCAGAATATTGCCCGCGGTAGGAATATGGGATTGGAAGTGGAAACTAGCCAGAATATTTCTAACTGGCTAAGACATAAGCTTGCGTATACCGCTATGCAGGCTCAAGGGAAAAAGGAAAATGATCCGGATTACCTACTACTGGCCTTTCGTCCAAAACACAAGTTATTGTATCAGATAGCCTATAGCCCAAAGGAAACCATCGAATTTTCGATGCGTGGACAGTTCCAGACAGCCAGCTTTGAACAAGACGGGGAGAGGGGATTGAAGATCCCGTCATCAAGTATTTGGAGTGCTGTTTTACAAAAGAAAATAAACACGGCAGTCTTTGCTTTTAAAGCGGATAATCTTTTCAATAAACGATATGCCATGCGAACTGACGGATTCGGTAATTTCTATCCTTTACCAGGCAGAACGTTCTGGTTTAGTTGCGATTTATATTTCGTCAACTGAGCAAAGAGATTACACAGCAGGGATTACATACCAATCTTTGATCGGTGTAATCGTTTTCATAAGAGAAAAGGCTTGCACAATTATTTAAATATTGTTAAAATTATTTTATGAAGAAAAATATTGTCACACCCTATTATTTAATTGATGAGCGCAAGCTGTTAAAAAACCTGAAAATCATCCAATACGTCAGGAATAATTCCGGCGCCAAGTCCGTACTGGCGCTTAAATGTTTTTCCACCTGGGGCGTTTTCCCCCTGATGAAACATTATCTCGACGGGACTACCAGCAGTTCTTTGTATGAAGCCAGGCTGGGCTATGAAAAATTCGGCCGGGAAGTGCACGCTTATTGCGTAGGTTACTCCCCGGCTGACATCAGAGAGATCAAGCGCTATGCTGATAAGATCATTTTTAATTCTGTTTCCCAGCTTAAAAAATATTACCGGGAAGTAAAAAACCTGAAGATCGGCATACGGGTAAACCCTCAGGTCAGTTATTCGCATTTTGACCTGGCTGATCCGGCCCGCCGTTACTCCAGGCTGGGCGTAACAGACCGCCAGGCGCTCATGTCCGCGGTCAATAAGATCAGCGGAGTAATGTTCCATTTTAATTGCGAGAATGATAACTTCTATAATTTTTCCGCCAATTTAGATTATATCGGCAAAACCTATGGCCAATTGTTGCAGCAGCTGTCATGGGTCAGTTTGGGCGGTGGCCTGTATTTTACCAAAGACGGTTACCCGCTGGACAAATTCTGCCGGAAACTGAAAGACTTCAGTGACCGGTATAATGTCCAGGTTTACCTGGAACCAGGCGAATCAGTTATTACCCGATCAGCCGAATTGGTCACGTCAGTGGTTGATATCATCCGCAATCAAGCGGACATCGCCATTGTTGACGCTTCCACCGAGGCTCATATGCTGGACTTGCTGATCTACCGCACTCCGGCGAAGATCGACTCTGCCGGCTCTGGCCGGTTCAAATATATAATTGCCGGCCGTTCCTGTTTAGCTGGTGATGTTTTCGGGACTTATCGCTTCAAGGCCAGGTTAAAGCCAGGCAGCATGATCAGGATATCTGATGCAGCCGGGTATACCATGGTCAAGAAAAACTGGTTCAACGGATTGCAGATGCCGTCCATAGTCATCAAAAGGCTCAATGGCGCGCTGGATGTAGTTCGTTGTTTTGAATATAAAGATTTCGTGAATAGTTTGTAGGGTGCTCGGTTTATGAAATCTCTTTAACATTTGCTGGAGGGATTTTGGACAGAGACAAGGCGCGAGGAGTGCGGTGTGCCTTTAGGCACATAAGTGACGAGCAACACAGTATCTGGGCAAAAGACCTCAGCCCTTCGGGAAAGTCATCTTTGGCCGACTTCTGTGTCACTCCTCCTCGAAGTATCGCAGCGGATACGACTTCGTCGTCGTTCCTGGAATTCGACTCAAATATGACTTTCAAATTTAAAGAAATTTCATAGACCGAACACTACAAGAGAGGATAAATAATGAAAAAAAAGAAAAACGTGCTGATCATCGGGGCTGGAGGAGTAGCCCATGTGGTCGCGCATAAATGCGCCCAGTACAATGATATCCTGGGTGATATTTGTATCGCTTCCAGGACCGTGCGCAAAGCTGACAAGATCATCGACAGCATAAAAAAGAAAAATAACCTGAAAGACAAAACCAAACAGCTTTATTCCCGCCAGATCAATGCCATGGATATACCGGCTTTGGTCAACCTGATCAAGGAAACCAATTCACAGATCGTCATTAATGTAGGAATAACTTTTATTAATATGTCTGTACTGGAAGCCTGTATCCAGGCCGGAGTAGTGTATATGGATACAGCGATCCATGAAGAACCAGGCAAAGTCTGCGAAGATCCGCCCTGGTATGCTAATTATGAATGGAAGCAGAAGGACCGCTGTCGCGAGAACGGCATTACCGCTATCCTGGGCATAGGATTTGATCCTGGTGTCGTGAATGCCTATGTCGCTTTAGCCGTAAAGCATCATTTTGACAAGATCGATACCATTGACATCATGGATGTGAACGCAGGTAACCACGGAAAATATTTTGCCACTAATTTTGACCCGGAAATTAATTTTCGTGAATTCAGGAAAGTATGGACCTGGATCGACCGAAAGTGGGTGGAAAAAAAGGTTCATACTAAAAAACTGGTGTACGAATTCCCGGTAGTGGGCAAACAAACTGTCTACCTGACCGGGCACGATGAATTACACTCCTTATCGCAAAACATCGATGCCAATACCATCAGGTTCTGGATGGGATTCAGCGATCATTATATTAATGTTTTCACGGTCTTGAGCAAGTTGGGTTTACTGTCGGAGAAAACGGTCAAAACAGCGGAAGGCGTGGAAGTGGTACCGCTCAAGGTAGTAAAAGCAGTCTTGCCTGATCCAGGATCACTGGCACCAAATTATACCGGAAAAACATGTATCGGAAACTTGATCAAAGGCACCAAGAACGATGTACCAAAAGAAATATTCATTTATAACATCTGCGATCACGCCGAGTGCTACAAAGAAGTAGAATCCCAAGCCATCAGCTATACTGCCGGAGTACCACCGGTAGCCGCGGCGATACTAGTCGCTAAAAGCACGTGGGATGTCAAGACTATGGTAAATGTCGAGGAATTAGATCCTGATCCGTTCATTGAATTACTCGACAAAATGGGCCTGCCAACTGAGATCCAGGAGACTCCGGCTACTGTATAGCGACGAGAGGATAGCCCGGCCTTATATTTTATTTAAATAATTCTTGACAAATCATGGCAAGTATTATAAATTAACAACCACAACAATAATTTCCAGGCACAGAGCAACTAATTTTCTTTAAAATAAGAGGTAAGACTTAGTTGGACCCAGAACAATCGCGAACGCCATTATTTGACACCGTCCTCGCGCATGCCAAAAAGAGGATGGTTTCTTTTCATACGCCGGGCCATAAGAATGGTAAGAGTATTGATCAGCGTTTCCGCAACTTTGTGGGACGCAACATTTTTTATATGGACGTCACGGTTTTTAACGAAGTGGATTCGCTGCATGATCCTCATCATTGCATCAGGCAAGCCCAGATATTGGCGGCTAAAGCCTATGACGCGGATCGGGCGTTCTTTCTAATCAATGGTTCAACCGTAGGGAACCAGGCCATGATCCTGACTGCCTGTAATACCTTTGACGAGATCATCTTGCCGCGCAATACCCATAAGTCAATTGTCGGCGGCATTATCCTGGCCGGGGCCACGCCTCGATATATCCAACCGGTGATCGACCGTAATAACAATATTGTTTATAATGTATCACCGGAACAGGTAGAAGACGCGATCAAGCGGTACCCAAAAGCCAAGGCAGTTATTATTACCAACCCGACTTATCACGGCATCTCCACCAACCTGGAGGGAATCGCCGAGGTTGTACATAAGTACGATAAGATATTGCTGGTTGACGAGGCGCATGGACCTCATTTCAAGTTTTCGCCGCGATTGCCGATCAGCGCCATTGATGCCGGCGCGGACATGTGCGTACAAAGCACCCATAAGATACTTTCCGGTATGAGCCAGGGATCATTGTTATTGGTCAAGGGCAAACGGGTTGATCCGCACCGGGTGAAAAGGATCGTCTCGGTCCTGCAAACTACCAGCCCTAGCTACTTTATCCTGGGGTCCATAGACCTGGCCCGGATGCAAATGGCCACCAAGGGCGAAGCCATACTGGACAAGCTCATTGATATGTGCGAAGAAGGGCGGCGGCAGATAAACAAGATCGAACATATTGCCTGCCTTAGGCAGGAAGACCTGCTGCCGGGATTCCAGCTGGACCCGACCAAGATCACGGTAATGCTGGGACAATCCGGGCTAAGCGGTTACGATGTTTCCACTCTTTTTAATGAAAAATATAACTTACAGGTAGATTACGAAGATCTTTATAATATCATCGCGATCAGCGGCGTAGGGACGACCAAGCAGGATATTAAACAACTCGTCTACGCGCTGCAGGATATTTGCTCTAAATACGCCAAGAAAAAAGTGATCAAAGCGCTACCTCCTTTGTCTTTTGCCACGGAGATGGTGATCAACCCGATGCAGGCGCTCGAAATGGGCATAAAACGGGTACCGATCGATAAAGCTGTCGGCAGGATCAGCGCGCATATACTTTCACCGTATCCGCCAGGGATACCAGTGCTGATACCAGGAGAACGTATCACCCGTGAGGTTTGCGACTACCTGCAGGAATTAGTAAAAATGGGTATTCGCGTCAGCGGTCAGGAAGGCCATACGCTTAAAACTCTTAAAGTAGTACAGGAATCATGACCAGGAAACGCAAAAAAACTATCATCCGAAAGTTCCAGGCGACGCGTTATCGCGAAACCTTTCTTTTCAAAAATTTTATCTTTCTGGCACTATTGACCTTCAGTGTCATTTTCTTGCTGTATGGATTGAAGAATTACCGGGAAATTGATACGTATTCACTAGCGGGCACAAAAAAGGCGGCCAGCGATTTGACGGGGATGAGAGTGCGTCTGCTCAATTCCAGCGGAGAAACCGACCTGACCGAGCTTTTAGCTAGCCGCCTGAAGGAATATGGGGTAACCCCGGTGATCGAAAAATTGCCCGGACAGTATTCTCCGACCCCAACTATGGTCATTAACCGTTCGGGAGATTCTGAAAAGATCGCCCAACTAGCCGGCATTATTGGCTGTAATAATATAGTAGCCAAGGTAGAACATAATGACAGTGTCGATGCGGTCATCATTATCGGCAAAGACCTGCGCGTGTTAAGAAAGTAAACCCCGTTAGAAAAACGGTGGGGATATCAAAACAGATTGATTATGACATACTTACGTTAGATCTTACTTTTTCTAACGGGGTAAATCCAAGGAGGACGTATCGTGAACGCAAAAGAATTAAGCACCTTTAAAGAATTGCTCCTGTCAAAGAAGGAAGCCATACTTAGATCAATCAAAAATACTAAAGAAGAAGGCAAAGATTATACCACCACTGAAGTCGGTGACTCGGTAGATATTGCTTCCAATTCCTATGAGCGCGAAGTCTTGTTTGAATTAAGTGACAATGAAAGAAAACAGCTGGTCGATATTGATATCGCTCTGAAAAAGATCGAAGACAAAGATTTCGGCACCTGCGAAGACTGCGGCGGAAAGATCAGCTGTGAACGGCTGGAAGCAGTGCCCACAGCCACGCTTTGTATCAACTGCCAGACCAAAAAAGATTCAAAGTAGTCCTCCTGAAGGGGGGCGGTAATAGTGAATACCATAATAGTCGGCTTAGGAATAGTAATACTCGTTCTTCTGTCGGCTATTTTATTTTTATTATATAAAAGCAGGAAGTCAGTAACAGACACCCCTGTTGCTTTACTCCAGCAGCAACTTTCCCAGATCTCCGGACAGCTTAATAACCAGATCAATGCCATTTCCACTCAAGTCAACCAACGCCTTTTCGAAAGCTCAAAGATCCTGCAGGAAACTAACCAGAACATCGGCAATCGCCTCGATTCCACTGCCCAGATCATCAGCCGGGTAGACTCCAGCCTGGGCAAGTTGTATGAATCAAACCAGCAGATATTCATGATCGGCAAAGATATTTCCAAACTCAGCGACTTGCTGCGGGCGCCATCTTTTCGCGGTGGCATAGGAGAACTGATGCTGGAAAATCTACTACATGACATCCTTCCTGTACAAAACTACGGCTTGAAACACAAGTTCAAAAATGGGCAGCAAGTCGATGCGGTCATCTTACTGGGAGACAAACTGGTACCGGTCGATTCCAAGTTCCCTTATGAGAATTTTAAGAAAGTCATGGAAAGCTCTACTGAACCGGAAAAGAACCGGTTTAAAAAGGATTTTTATCGCGATGTGAAGAACCACATCGACAAGATATCTTCTTCCTATATCTTGCCGGAAGAAGGGACTTTTGATTTCGCTCTGATGTATATTCCCGCTGAAAATGTTTTTTATGAAACGATCATCAAGGACGACGGCCTGCCGGCGGCTAACGGTGACAAAACCATATATCAATATGCCTTGCAAAAAAAAGTCGTACCGGTTTCGCCTAATAGTTTTTTTGCCTATCTCCAATCTATTGTCCTGGGACTTAAAGGATTACAGGTCGAAAAAAATGCCCAGCAAATAATCATTTACCTTAATCACCTAAGAAATGATTTCCGCAAATTTCAGGATGATTTTCGCATTGTCGGCTGTCACCTGACCAATGCCCGCAATAAATACGAGGAATCAGAACGCCAACTGGAACGGTTCAGTGACCGGCTGGAAAACGCCGCCCAATCCAAACAGATCGATCCTCCTGTCCCCGAAATAACTGAATAATTCTTGACTTTAAACGTAAATATTCCTATAATTAATTTAATCCGGTTAGACTGATACGATAATGTATATAACATGTTCAATAGGCTCATAGAACACTTAATAGTCAATGTATTCGTAGATATGGTCTAACGGGATTATTAGTATATGGCTAAATTATTACCCCAAGATGAAAAGCAAATTGAAGAAAAATTCCGCCTGGTCTCCATGCAGGCGAGACAGGACGAAGAGAAGCAGTTGGTCAAAGATTACTCATTCGTCCTGGGTTTTATTCTACTGATTATCGGCTTAATGATCTATACGTTAAGTATCGTTTTCGGCGGGGCGTTGATGGCGATGGGATTGGCAGCTATCATTTACCGGTTCCTGCCTTGGTAATTTAAATGATTTCACAGATTAAAAAGGAGCGAAACATGCCTGCAGAAAAAAGAACGAGGATCATGATCGTAGATGATTCTACCTTCATGCTGTCAGTGATCACTGACATGTTAAAAGGAACAGAATTTGAGATCGTTGGCCAATGCCAGGACGGTGCTACCGCCCTGGAGATGTATGCCCGGACCAAACCGGATATAGTCCTGCTGGATATCGTCCTGCCAGAGCAAACCGGACCGGAAATATTGGATAAGATACTGGATATGGACGCCAGTGCCAGGGTGATCATGGTCTCTTCCCTGGGCACTGAAGACATGGTCGTTGATTGCTTGCGCCGCGGCGCTAAGCATTTTATCCAAAAACCGTTCGACCAGGAGCATTTTTTGCGGGAACTGCGCGAACTGCGCCAAAAGGAAGACACTAAATCCACTAAAGTTAATGTTGGATTGTCTTTTAAAGGTATCATTATGGGTATGCGCTTTTTTGGCCAATACCTGCTGGAAAAGCACCGCATCACCAAAGAACAGTTATTAAATGCCATAACCTACCAAAAAAATATCAATATCAGCCTTGAACAGTTACTCATACAAGAAGGCCATTTAAATGGCAAGGATATCATGCGTATCAAAGACATACAAAAAAAGGACCTGGATAAGGACCTGCCGACCATTATCCTGGAAGAAAAATTAATAGCCAAGGACAAACTTGAAGCAGTGCTGGCGGAACAGAAGAAGAACCGTATCTATATCGGCGAAGCCCTGGTCAAAACCGGCGCCATGAATATGCAGGAATTAGAACAGGAACTAAAAGCCTACAAAGAAGAAGAAAGCAAGGAAGAATGGGAAATCACTAAGGGACTGGAAAAAGTCAAGAACCAGATCATCGTTAAAAGCTTCATCGATTATACGATCAAAATATTCCAGAAGATAGCTGGTGAAATGGTCAAGGTCAGAGCTTGCATACCCGCGGCTAAAACCTTTACCTTACAGGATTATACCTTTGAGCAAAAAGGGAAGGGGAACATCGACATTGCCTTCATCTTCAATCTCTCTGAAGCAGTCACCCTCCGTACCGCTTCAGTAATGTACAGCAAAGAAATTATCCAGGTTAATGATGCCGTCATAGACGCGGTAAAAGAATTCTTGAATATTATTGATGGCAATAGTTGTTCTAAATTATCGAGCGTGGGGCTTAATTTCACTACACTACCACCAGTCTGCTACGATAACCGGAGCAAGAATAAATTCCTTTTCGGCGCCGATGATGAATACATGCTGGTGTCATTGATCTCCACTATGGGTGATTTTGACATCCTGGTGAAGAGCAAAGTCTAAATCTTAAGACCAAGAGTCTCTATGTCCTTAATCTATTGCCGGGAATGTGGCCACAAGATCAGTACTAAAGCTACGTATTGTCCCCATTGCGGCGCCAGCCCCCACAAAATTTCCATGGAATCAGAGATCAGATTGATCATCTTATTGGTCGCTCTGGTCATTGCTTTAGTGATCGCCACCAGGACACCGTTCCTTAGGAACATTTTTATCGGAAACTGGTCAAAAAAAGAGAGTGTATTTTCTTTCCCGGTAGCCAGCTTACAGATAAACTATTCTCAAAGCTATAAACCACTGCCTGACCGTATCGCGGTCTCCGGAGAGGTTAAAAATCTTGAGTCTATGACCCTCCCCAACGTGGAAGTTATTGTGCGCTGGTATGACAAGTACGGGAACCTGGTCCGTACAGATACAGACAGGATCCAGGCTCAGCCTTTGCTCGCGGGTAGAGTCAGTACATTTGAAATCATTTCCGTGTACCAAGAGGACATGGTCGATTACCAGCTTGCCTTCCGGACAGCATCCGGAGGGGATATCGCGACCATCACCAAAAGATAATACTTAAATACCATAAAAGAGGAGTTACCATGAAAAAAGTTTTCTTGATCCTGCTGTTCTTAAGTATGTTAGTTGCTCTGGCTTTACCGGTCTGGGCAGGGGAAAATCCTTTGACCGTAAGGATACGCGGTATGCTTCCTGAAGGCTGGACCGTAACTGAAAAAGCTGATGGTATCCCGATGTATGAGCGGGCAGCGCAGTCCTTAGAAATACAGGATTACACTTCTTTACCAGGATTTAAACTTACAATTTCTGACACCAAGAACACTGTAGCCAAAGATGCCCAGCACCCAGAAGATTATAATCCATATTTTGAAATATTCCTTTATAAACTATCTCTGACCGAAGAGCAGATCATTAAGTATAACCGATTAGCTAACGCCCAATACAATCGTCCGGCAGGCACCCAGGAAGCTTATCCGCCACGCTTTTCTTTTCAAAAAGCCGAGTATATCGTGATGAAATCGCCAACCTGGGGTAAATCATCCAGTCCGGGGATCGATTCCCTCATGCTCAAGATAATGTCTCTGATCAGAAAAGAACTTCCCGAATCTATCGTTAAGTGATGATCTTAGGACATGTCCTGCATTAAAGAAACCTACATGGAATATTCCATAATGACGACGAATCGCTGCAATTTGCAGTGTGTTTACTGTATAAACAGTGATCGCCGTCGTCAAACCAACCTTAAAGCTGATGCCAGCAAGATTATCAGTTATATTACCAAAGATGTAACCCAACATTCATATGATCCGGTAGTAGTGACCTTCTATGGCGGTGAACCGCTTTTGGAGCAGGGATTTCTTACTGAAATAATGTCCGGCCTTGGCCATTTGCATCCACTATACAACATTTTTACCAACGGAACCTTGATCAATACTAAAAACATACCTTTACTGGAAAAAATGAATATGATCTCGATATCCATAGATGGCGTCGCCCAGCAGCATGATGCTACCCGGGGAAAGGGAACTCATCGCCAGATATTAAACAACTATCTCTCTGTTGAAAACCAGATTCGGGATAAAGTCTTGGCTTTCATTACTATTACTCCAACTTCCAGCGTTTATGACTCCGTCATGGGGTTGGTAGATAAATTCAATAATATATTCTGGTTCCTGGAGAATTCCGATAACCAAAATAACCTGCCTGGATTCCTGGAACGTTATGATAGCGATCTGGACCGTTTAATGGATTGGTGGCGATCACAGCTCAGAACCGGAAAAGTGCCGCATTTAATACCTTTCCAGGGCTTATATGACATTCTGGAAAAGAAACACATATATTCCGGATTGCCCTGCGGCATTGGCGAAAATTTCCAAGCTCTGGCCATCGATGGTTCTATTTATACCTGCGAGGATAGCTATCATAACCGGATCGGCGATATCAAATCTGGGGCGGATATGGCTAAATCACAGCATCATTATGATTTTGAGATCTGCCGTGATTGTGAAATAAAAACGATATGCGCCGGCCGGTGCGTGGTACCGCATCTTAATTTTAGTAGGGAAAAAGTGGAGTTCTACTGCCAATGCTCAAAACTACTGATCTATAAGTTTAAAAAGATATTACAGGAAATAAAAGAATTGATAGCCCAGGGAACTATTTCCGAAGCCGCGGTTCTTAACAGGTTAACCAGGTTCACTGATGTAATACCGTAAAATGAAAGGCATATAAATGAGCTCTGACCGTAACTCGATAAAAGTATTGTTTTACCTGGTACTGTTTTCCGGTGTAGGTGTTTGGATGTTCTTTGACGGTTTTAAAAAATTGCGACGTAAAAGGCTGATTGAAAATATTCCGACCTCCAAGATACGCTCCATGGCTATGGGATTAGTGGAATTACAGGGCAAAGCAGAACAGTGGATGTATTCTATCAAAGGACCTCTTTCTGGCAGAAACTGCGTATTTTATAAATACCTGATCGAACGGTATGAACGCCATGGCAAAAATAGCAGTTGGGTAAAGGTCGCGGATGGCGGCAGTTATGACAATCTGTTCCATCTGGACGACACTACAGGAAAAGTATTGGTCAATCCCAAGCGGGCGGAACTTAATCTGGATAAGCCAGATTTCAGTTTTGAATCCGGTTTATTCGGCGGTGATATACCCTCAAATCTGGTAAACTTTTTGGACCAAAATAATATAAGATATCAAACCTGGTTCGGCAAACAAAGGATGCGCTTCAGGGAATGGAATATTTGCCCCAATGATCAGGTATAT
>JAQUQP010000004.1 GCA_028716025.1 bacterium
CGTGGCGGTGTAGGTCCGCCCGTCGGAGACGTCGAGGTTGCGGCGGACGATCCGGTCCAGCGTCTTCGTGTTCCCGGAGATCTCCACATAGGAAGTAAAAACCGTTTGCAGTCCGCTCCGATGAAACATCGGAGCTTGCGGATGGCAGTTGTCAAAACAAAAAGATATTAAAATAAATGCCCTGCGTAAAATATACGCAGGGCATTATTACTATAGGTTATAGAAAAAAGGATGGGGAATTCCTTTTCTATAAGATCAAATTATTAAAATTTCACAGAGAGCGAGCCGCGCATAGCATCGCCGAGATCGCCATACGGTGTCCAGGCAAAGTCAAATCCGAACATCTGATAGTTGATGCCTATGCCTGCTCCTAAACCGCTCAAACCACCGGTATCCACTCCGGTCTTATAGCCGGTACGCAGTGCCAAGGCTCCACTTTCTCCGAATTTTATGGCATATTCCACTCCAGCACCAAACAATACATCATTGTCATTAGGATAAATAACGTCTGCCGCTAAAGTCAAGGCGTCATTCAACACCTTATATCCCGCACCCAACTTGATCATCATTGGCAGCGGATCCCCTTCATCAATAAACTTATATTTCCCACCAAGATTGGTAACCGCGAAACCGACGTTTAATCCCTGTACGCCGGTTTTCATCAAGGCGCCAAGATCGACAGCCAGTCCGCTGGCACTTTCGTCATCTATCTTGGAGCTCAGCATTTTAAGATTACCGCCTAGCATCAGGCTTTCAGTAATAGCTTTACCATAAGATACCCCAAAGGCCATATCCTGAGCTTTAAACGTACCTTCGGCTGTTTCCACATCAGCCGTTCTTTTTTCCAGGTCATCCATACCTAGCAAAGTAACACCAAAACCAAACACGCCAACTTTTGTCGGTACTGCAGCACCGAGAAATTGGTGAGTAATGTCCTGGAACCATTTATTATAGGTATAAAGTACTTCTGTTTTTTTCAGTCCACCTAATCCGCCAGGATTCCAATACATCGCGCTGACATCGTCAGCCACTCCGGTAAAAACGCCACCCATAGCCGTAGCCCTACTCCCAACCCCAACTTTCAAAAACTGGGCTCCGGAGGTTCCCACCTTGCTGGAAGCAAAGGCCGTTCCGATTAGACTACACGTCAATAACATTACTAGTAAAATTCCCCATCCTCTTTTCATGCTAATCCCTCCTTCTTTTTTTTAACGAATTACACGAATAATATTCGAATTACTCGAATATTTTATTTCAAGACCGCGATTTTAATGATCTCTTCGTCACCGCCAGCTTCCACTTGCGCGAGGTAAACACCGCTGGCAATTTCCGTGCCGCTGTCATTCTTGCAATCCCAAATAATATCATACCAACCCGGCACCTTGCCAGATTCGTTGATTTCCCTGACCAGTTCGCCCACGATATTAAATATCTTGATCTTGACATCACGAGTTGAACCTGCCGGAATACCAACTTTAATGGTAAGTTCGGAAGACGCTGTTTTCTTCTTGAACGGGTTAGGATACGAATACACTTTATAGCTATCCGGGATACCAGACGGCGCGTTAGCTCCACTCAAAGACTTAAATACGGCAAATAGTGAAGCATGATTGACCTCAGCAGAGATGGTCTTGTTGGTCGTATCTACAGTCCTGCCTGTACTTTCCCTTACCCAACCATTATCAGACAGGTAATAGACATCGATCATACTGGTATCAGCAACTTTAGTTGAATCATAAGCAATGGTTATCTTAACCGTCTTATTATTTTGAACCTGCGCAGTGCCAATCTTAAAGTCATAATAAGAGCTGACCTTATCATTGGTGCTTACCCGGCCAACGATCTTACCTTGCGTATTGACTACATTGGTTGTATTGACTGCTTTTTGGAAGCTTTTCGGGTATCTGGACAAAGCCAGGTTTTTGCCATTGCTCTTTACCAGTACTCCTTGAGCGCTGGTAACCATTGCCGCTGTAGTTTCAATAGCCTTACTTACTTCAGCATCAATGTTCCCGGTCGGATCATTCGGGTCACTGACTGATCCCGGCGGTATCACCAACTTGGTCGGATCATTAGTAGACGCTGTCACCGTACCACCCATTAATGGGTTAATGATCTGCACGTTATAGGCATCTACAGCCGTAGAGAAAGCATAATTTCCGCTGCCAGCCAAGCCAGTCACATCATGGCCTTGCGCTTTCAGGGTAAATACCTGATCTGTCGCGTCCGGGGTGAATATACCGGTGATTTCTTGTTTATTTAAGGCCATTTCCAGTTGAGCTAAGGTGCCTTTTGCAGTAATACCTGGTTGAGCGCTGGTCGCTGGATTTGCGACTATACTGACAACATCCGCAGCGGTAGCTTCAGTAACTGATTCCGTAGCCCAGAGACCAAATAAGAAAACGCCTGTCTCATTCTTTACCGCCGCAGCCATAAAGGCTGGTGGCTTATTGATCCAGGTAATATTTCTGGTCAGGACATCTGTCGCTGCTGCTGCTGTGACTACATTGGTATCCACATAAATATCAGAACCTTCGTTGGCAGCCAATACTACATAATAATTGGTTCCAGGAGTCAACCCCTCAATATCATATCTTTCTATTTCACTAGTAGCTGAATTAGTCGTAAACGTACCAAAAGTCATAGTGCTGAAATCAGGAGTTGATACGAGCGGTAATTCAAATAAAGAACTGGCCACGTTCTTACCGGCAGTGTCCTTAATGGTTCCGCCTACTGAAGCACCACTCACTAATTGCAGATCACCGACAGAGGTGGTTGCACTAGCTGCCAGTTCAATGTCTTTCTTAATATAAGTTGCCGCACCCTTAGAAAATACTTTTAGGGTATACAGATTTTTCTTGGTACCGTTCGGATTCAAACCTGTAGGCACAATCCCGTAAATAGTAAACCGCCCATCAGGGGTGCTCATTTCTTCAATACCACCAAACGGATCAGAATATGTTTGGCTCTGGTTCTGCAATATGATATCAGCTACTGGCATTTGATCGCCTGGGAATGGCATCGCCAGTTCTTTTCCGGCAATGGCCAGTACCCTACCGCTAAGACTGGCATTAGCTGCTTCCATGATAAAGTTTACATCAGTAGCTAATGGAGCTATAGCAATCTTGGTTTGCTCGCCATATTTAGATTTTATGCCGTCTTTCCAGCTATCACGTGGACGATATGCAGCCGTTACATCCCAGAAACCGATCAAAGGATTTATACCTTCAAGGATGAACTTGCCATCTTTATCAGTTTTGGTCACAGTCGGCGTTACTTTCTGCCTGCCGCCGCTAGGTATCGCGGATACGAGAATATTAGCTAGTTTATTGCCAGCTGCATCAGTAACGTTACCTGATATCGTGACTCCGCCTTTCAGTTTAATAGTGCCAAGATCAACTTCGTCAGTTGAATCCGGCACAACAATACCGGCGATAGTCTGATTGATATAGGTTTTATTAGAAGTCGAAGTGCTGAATCCTGCTCCTTTTTCTTTTCCTCCAGAGATGATCTGAACCACATAAGTCCCGGCTGGCAAGTTCTTTATCCTGAATACTCCAGTTTTCTGTCCAGCTTGTTTTTCCCAGAACTTGGTTGTGTCAGTCGCTGTTGATGCCGCTACTTCGCTCCCGCTCATGTCTGATTCAAACATCTGGGAGCTATCGCGCCAACTGCCTTCCACCCATGGACGGGCTTCGCAATGGACAGTCACGCCATTATCATCGGTAACAGCCATACCTGTTTCAGCATCCACTATTTTAGCTTTAATTGAAGCTCCCTGGGCCATATTGAAAGTACCTATATTTAGATCCCCTGAGGCCACTATGGCTTCTTTCGATGCTTCTTTATACGCGAATTTCCACGGCATTATTCTTAATACATAATTCCCGTTAGGAACATGTTTCAAGGTAAAAGACAAACTGCGCTTGGTCGTATTATTAACCCGGTCAGAGGCTGGCAGCCATTGCCAGTTGGATTGATCCATAAAGTCCACACTAATTCCACCGAGCTGGTTCATATTTCCAGAAGCACTGTTTAAAGACACAAAGAAATGATCTTCTCCATCCCCAGCAACGCCATTGGTACTTGGACGCTGAATCGTGCCAGTTATGTTATATCCGTTAGAAATCTCAAAATTTTGCACTTTAGCATCGCCGCTCTTCACGGCTATAGTCGCGCTTGGTACCGCAACATCTGGTTGCGGTTGGCCATAATTAAAGGCTGTCTGGCTGGTTACCCAAGTATATTTTTGGGGCACAACACTATAAATATCATCGCCCAAGCCTTTAAGCTCATAGAGGGCATGCGCGTTCGCGCCTATTCCTACTACTCTAATTACGCCACGATAAGCTGTCTGCCATCCCATCCATTGCATTTTGATCGGGAAAGCTTCTACTGTTTTACCGTTCAGATCAGTCAGGGTATAAGCTGTGCCGTCTGCTTTCAGCGGCGGATTGGTTGCACTAAGAGTGACTTCTCCCTGGATGGTAGCGCCAGCTGCCAGGGTAAAATCAACCCCGGTCAGTGCTTCTCCATTAGCGACAGGTACCCGTTCAGTAGCCATACCGAAGTTACCGCTGGGTTGTCCCAATGGAACTTGCGTAGAGGGAGCAACAGAAAATTCATTGCAAGTAACTATATATTCGCCAGTACCCAATCCTTCCAGTTTATATGTCCCATCAGCTGCCGGTGCCGCAACTACCGCTGGCCGCCACATATCCCACCACGGCTCTCTGGCCATAATGCGGACCTTGGTCAGATCAATTCCGGTACCACTAACTTTACCGGCAATAGATCCGGCAAAAGGATCCAAATTAATATCCGCGCTGGTATTTGGAGCGCTATAGATAATTGGCCTGTCTCTTAATTCAAAACCAAACAGCCAAGTATCTAATTGATATGACACCCCATCTTCCAGCCCTGTTATCTCATAGGCTACTTCCTGGGCAGCCGCACTCTTGGTTACAGTGACATTAGTACCAGTACCATAACCAGTGCTCGGGCTCCAGGCATTGATCCACAGAGTAAATTGAGTCAGAGGATTAAAGTTCTCATATTTCTTGGTCACGGGAGTTCCAGTACCCGGACCGGTGCTAGGACCAGTGCCACCCATCATATCCGGTGATTGAGTCATAACATCAAGAGTGCTGGCATTTATCTTTATCTTACCAGTCAGGCTCTTGCCAGCATCAAAAGTATAATTCTTATCTGTAACATCTGTAGCCGCGGTAACAGCCACTCCTTCGATCTTGCCAGGTTTATATTTACCCCAGCAGTTAAACCTTATAGTATATGTTCCGGCAGCTAAACTCCGGATCGTATAGGGCACTGAAGTTGATCCGGCGGGTATCATTGTACCACCCCAACCAAAAGACTTGCCATCAGTGCTTTCCGCGGAAACATCAACCATGACTTGCTCTGCCCTGGCCACGGGAATAGTTACTGTACCGGAAATTGTCCCGGCTTTGGCCATGGTCAGATTCTTGGCAGTGGATGCACCCTTGGTTACTTCAACTGCTGATTCCATGTTACTGGCATAACCTTCCATCTGGGCGTTCAGGTTATATGTACCAGGAGGCAGGTTTAGGGTGTAGCTTACTGTCTGTCCTACGGTAGCATTACCATCATCTTCCACAAAAACATTGGTCCACCCATGCTGAGGACTACCTGGACTCCAGGCATTGATATTAATGTTGCCATTAGTGATATAGTAACCAGGATCATTAGGATCACTGGTCCAGGACCATGGATTTTTATATTTTACAAAACCAGGAGCCGGAATAGTAATGGTTCCCGTGATCGAACCGCCCCGTTCCAAGGTAAAATCTATGCCAGTAATATTGGTATCATCCCCAAGGTTCACATTTTCCTGGCGATCCTGGTTGGGGAACCCGGAATTCCCAGATTCAGTGTTTAAATGATAACTGCCAGCGACTAAACCGCTGATAACATAGGTGCCATCAGCCTTAGTAAAGGCCGAACCCCAGCTCGACATAGACCCGGCATTGACCCTGATATTTGGGATCGCGTTACCGGCATCGTCTTTAATTGTACCAGCTATACTGGCTCCAGCTACTTTTATCTTCAGGTCAGTATTCTCATAAGCCAAGTTTGCGGTATCATCATTTTGATCATAATTTGGATTATATACTTTCACCTGGACTGTGTATGTACTAGCTGGCACTACATTCCAGGAGTTATCCCGACCATCCCAACGGGCCTTCACATTTACACTGCCAAAGTTCTTAACGTCATAGCCACTGATCCACTGGTCCATGGACCAGTCTTTATTAGCCCGTAAAACATCAAATTGTTGCTGGGTCAGTTTATAAGGAAGTTTTTCAGCAGTAGTCAAATTATTAAAGAAAGACCAGTTCCATCCAGCATCAGTTGAATAATACGGGCCACCGTTGCTGTCCCAGAAGAATTTACTATAATCAAATGGATCATACGTACCGCTGCCATTGGTATCAATGCAGATCTTGGCTACTCCGCCCATTTCCCATTCATTGGTCGTGCCAGTAATAGCATATTTAAAGGCTATTTCAGCTCCGTTTTGGCTCTGGTCATTCGAGCCGGGCTTAATAGAAGGGATCGTGCCTGCCGCTATTTGGGCCGCTGAATAGGCTGTAGTGCCGACGTAGATCTGGCGCTCGGTAATAGATACCGTAGGAGCCGCTGGTAAGGAAATATAACTTACCTGAGTCCAAGTACTGGTTATTGGATCCCAACCTCCCCAGAAATTGGAAGTATATATCGTGGAATTAGAGTAAGCGTTCATGGATACTTCATTATCAACTTTTTGGAAACCTGCCTTCTTAATAGCAATCCTGAACCTGGCCTGCCCCCAAGCATCAAAAGTGGGATCAGCCAAAGCAGAAGCTACAGCGCTGTTCAAGGTAACATTATATTTCATTGCTACTTGCGTGCCGGAATTATTATACCCGTTTTCAGTAGTATATGAGGCCGCGGTAGTTGCTTCCCCAAGTTTCACGTCATTTTCCGGCATCCAATCGCCCTTGGTGTCCCAAATTTCTACTGTAGCGCCGGAAATTGGAGTAGTGCTGTCGCCGACAGCAAGCTTAATGGTAAACGGTTTGCCAGTGGTTGGTCCGCTGCCGCCACCGCCACCAGGATCGCTCATCGAAAAATCTTTGCCAGTGATGACATCGCCGAGAGTAGCAATCGTAATAGCGGTAGGAGTACCGAATTGTCCCACTGCTTCTGTAGCGGAATTATATGTATTACTGCTATCAACATCAATATAAGCCATAATATAGACATTACCAGTAGACCCTACTGAAACATCATAGGTAAAAGGGCCAGTTCCTGTAGCTGCGCCACCGCCAACTACTGTGGTCATAGTAATATCACTGAACACCCCAACCTTCACTGATCCGGTTTGGGAACCAGTATAGGTTATGGTGCCCTGAATGTTTGCCGCAAACGCAGCAATCGACAAACCCGCGATAAGAGTTACAGCAAGAAGTGTACTTGCCATTACTTTTTTCAGCCATCTACTCATGGACCTTGCCTCCTTTGTTAATTTTGTTTCTCCAAAAAAATAGCAGAAAACGCAAAAAACGTTTTCTGCTTTAGGTAATAAACAATGCGCTAGCCAGCATAATAAAATACCGGCCTGCGCCAATCCTTACTGAAACAAAAGAAATATTAAATTGTGGCATTTAATATTGCTTCTTTCTCAGAACTAGGTTTGTGGCTTTACTTGACCACAATTAAATTTACCACGACCCTGTTTCTTTGTCAAGCTAATATTTATTATAACCAGAATTTTTTTAATTCATCTGTTATATCATCAGCGTCGATACTACCAATTTTATGCTGGGCCCGCGGCTGGATCCTTCCATGTTGCTTTTTCTCTTTGTTTACTAACATCAAATATTGGTTAACACTCAATAAAATTGCGTGGTAAACCCGGATATTATTTCCAATCCGGTTATCATCAGTAATTACGGTTATCTTTTGATCCCGGTGCCTATCCCTGACCTCACTAATGATAAGATCATCAGCCTCCTGCCCCGGTTCCGCGAAATGTAGCTTGAGTCCTTTGACTGTCTGTTGCCGCAAGAGGTCATAGCTTCCCTTACCAGCGTCAAAGATGATCTTTATTTCGCATCCCGGGCCCAAGCGGCTGCGCCTGGAAGAAACATAATCGATCAAAGCCTCCCTGGCCCGTTGCAACTCCTTGGGGAAAAACAGCTTTATTTCCGGGATCTTATTAATAACATTATATCCGTCAAATAAATAGAGTTGTTTCATTTTTTTAAAGACAGCTCCTTACTCCTTTTTTCTGCAAGTACCAGCAAAAAAAGCAATGGTCTTTGGTTGGTTTTAATTTTTCCTTTGGATGATGCCGCACGTATATGTCCCTTAAAGCCAGCAAGCCCTGGCTGTAAACTGTCTTGGTAAATCGGTCTGAACGCGCTTTTTTGATCAGGTCGGAGACCCGGTGCCGATAGATATTTCCAATACTCATCTCCGGCAAGTCTGAGGCAAAACCGCAACAGGGTTTCACGTTGCCACTGGGATTGACATAGAGCACTTGTCCTGGCCCCTGGCAATAATCTTCTTCGAACCAATTCTTGCTCCAAGGACTGGCTAGGCCCTTAGCCCGGTCAATAGGACATAGGTCTATTTTGGTAATCTTAGCGCTCAATCCTGGGAAATCTCCCCGCGGCAGAACTACCAGCCTATTCATATTGTTTATCCGGCCAGCCAGGTACCGTGCTAACTTCCTTACCTTATATATATATTTAACATAAACAAGAGAAACACCATTTACTCTCCCCGTCATTTTTACTGCAGTAATGATAAAATGGGCAAGTTTAGCAATAGGTACCTTATGGAAATCATCCACACTGACGCAAAATGTGCCATCAAATCCCACTGAAATAATTCGCCGCAAAGTCTGCTCCAGGTCTTTTTGGCTAGTATACCAACCGGCATTAGTAACGATCCGGTCAAACTTAAAATTAAGTTTTTTAGCACTCTTAGAAATCTGGCCTATGAATTCCGGATATAAGAAAGGTTCACCGCCGGTAAATCCTAATTCTTTTATCCCTATCTGCCGGCACTGTTTTAAAAACTTAAGGCCTTGGGAAACAGGCAGCCGGACATTGCTCTGGGGAACGCAACAATGAGCGCAATGAAGATTACATTGATACGTCGGGGCAAATAAGACTTGTGTTGGATTAAATCGTTTATTCATAGTTGTATTATACCACAGGAACTTTTATACAAACAAGGTGTCTTAACAAATGAAAGAAACTAATTTTTGGGGCTTACCCCGCAAGGAGGATAACATGAAAGGAAGAAAGCTATTTCCGGCATTGCTCGCTTTTTCCATCTTGGCTACTTTTAGCCTCAGTCAGAACGTCTTGGCTGCCACCCAACCGTTTAATTTCAGGTGCCGCACCAAGGTCATCCGTGATGGAGCAGTAAGGTACGAAAACAGGCCTTATAATTATAGTTTCCTGGTGCAGGTAGTCAGCGATGATACTGGGTATAAGCAAGAATTATCCCTTAACCGGCGCCCTTTTGTTACGGCAGAACCTGGTGAAAGATATTCTATTGTCTTGCATAATCCCTTGCCTGTCCAGGTAGCGGTAAACTTGACCATAGATGGAATTAATTCCATTAACGGGAAACCATGTAAACCTGCTGATGGGTCAAAATGGATTATTGAACCCTACAGTTACATAACCATCCGGGGCTGGCAGGTCAATGGGCAGGATGCCAGGCGTTTCTTTTTCACCAATAAAGAAGATTCTTACGCGCAATGGCGGTCAAATAGCTGGGGCCAAGACCTGTCCGTTAACTGCGGCGTGATAGGAGCAGCCTATTTTTGGGATAACCGGGAATTGGAACGCTATTATGAACAAAACCCGATCTATGAATTTACCCGCCAGACACATCCATTCAATGAAATATTCGGCTGCAAAAAAGACGCTGGGCGCAGCCTGAACGCGCCGGCAGCAGCCGAGGATAGTTCCCGGAAAGAAAAAATGCAGGCCGGGACCGGTATGGGAGAACGCGAATCAAACCCGATACAGCAAGTTTATTTTAACTACAATACAGGGATGTACAAACCACACCAGGCAGTTATTATTTATTACGATTTTGCCAAAGAGCCAACTCCGCCGCAACCTTTCCTGAGCATGAACTTTGCCCCGGAAATGTAAAACCCGCTGGATGCTTAAAGCTAAAAGCTGGAAGTTAAAACAAAAAACAGGACTTATTTAAGTCCTGTTTTTTCATTTAGCCTTCAGCATCTAGCATTCAGCGCTCTATATTATATTTACCAGCTTGAACTCCCCTTCATACTCAAAAACAGTAATAAAAACAGAACCACTGCGACACTCTTCAGCCACACTCAGTTCAAACTCCCTTTTTATCTGCTTTAGATCACCTTCGTCTGCGTCCTCGCCAAAATTCACCCACATTTTATAAATATATTTATCCATATTCGGATCAGACAGCGCTTTCAAGGATAATACACTATCAAAGTTATTATACATCTGGTTGGATACCTGATTAAGCATATCCATGACTTTTTGCTTTATCTTATTCACATCGGCTTCCTTGACAATGAGCATATAATTTGTTTCCAGAGCCATAGATACCTCACACTTTAAATTCTAAACTTAACATATATTATATTATTATTTACCAGTTGGTCAAGGAAAAAAGCAATAATAAACCTAGTAATCAATAGTCCAAAACAAGTCCGCACCAGCGGCATTCTTTTGCGAAATCTCGCTTTCAATGTTCCAACGCCGACTCAATTTGTATTCTAAACGTAATTTATCCTCAGCATCAGCGGAAAAACCAAAAGTATAAGACACAAAAAGCCGGCGCCCGATATATTTCCCGACCGAAACACGCCAATTTTGGGTTTTTTCATCCCTTTTGATATCTAAAGTGTCGATCGTCAGCTTATCGCCCAGAATATCCCTTACCTTGAGAACAGTACTTCTCCCGATAAAACTAAATACCTGGCTTTCCACGGAAGAAGCTTCCTGAGTGGAAAGATTCTGTGATGATTTACCGAACAATAAATAAGACAAAATTTCTACGTCTTTTTGCGGTGGATCGCTGTGTAGCTGGATCAGAGGATTATTCAGGTCACCCCTGACCGTAGCAGTAATCATGATCTCACTCAATTCTTTATATTCTCCGTCAATATTAAGCAAAGGATTAAATCCGACAGTGCCGGGGAATTGCAATTCTCCATGGGTAATAACAAACCGGTTCCGTAGGAAATCATAATATCCTTGCTTAATTCTAATACTCCCCAGGTACGTCAGGGATCCCTTGGCCTGTTTCTGGATCCGCAAGTCGCCCACTAATTCGGCTTTAGAAGTATCCAGTTTATACCAGAGATTACCTTCACTATGAATTTTAAAATCCATAGCCAGGTGGTCATAGAATGAATACTTTTCCTGTTCCGCTTTTTTCTGAGCAGACAACTGGTCCAGCTCATCGGCATATACTATATCTGTTTGCGTTTCCCTTTTAGTATTCTTGATCTCAATGATCCCCTCTAAGGCTGCTACGTCAGCTTGCAAGATGTACTCTGTCCCCTGCTTCTTGAAACTACCATTGGCATCCACTGTGGCATTAAAGATGCCTGGATAAAAAACAGGAGCATTGGTGATTTTCAAAATCAAGTCAAAAGATGATAATTGCAGTTTTTCCATTTCACCGGTACCGGCCAGAGAGAACTGTCCATTCTCAATTTCCGCCATAAGATATTCCAAATCCAATTTTTTATTATGAACCCTGGCTTTAGTCTTAATAGCGATAAACGGTTTCGGCAAGTCCCGCAGTTTCAGGTCGCATTCAGTGGTATTCGCCAAGATATTAATATCAGGATTGCGCAAAGTACCCTTAACTTCAATAGCGCTGTTAAAATATCCCCGGGCGCTAGTTACAGCCGGGATCATTGTCTGCACTAAATCAAGAGGTAGTTTATCCAGCTTTACTTTCAGATCTATAGTGCTATCCCAGATATCAGGCCAAGGCTGGTCAAAATTCAGCGGATATTGCCATGACCCTTCTATGTCCAGGGCGGCTTTAGACTGGCACGTGGCCAGCCCGCGTAATTCCCATTTTCCATTCTGGTAATCAAGCTCCATGGAATATTTCTCAAAACAAACAGGCCTAATTCCAAGATTTCCTATTTCTATCCGTGCTTTGATGACTGGTTGAGCGGCATTACCGGTAATAAAAACAAAGCTGTTCAGGTCACCGCCAATATTTTGCTCAGCGCTAAAAGATTCATTGAAATAACCAAGCTGCAAATTTTCCAAGCTGGCTGAAAAATCAAACGCCCCTTTCCAGTCCAGTACCCCCTTGGCCCTGATCACCTGTCCACGATTACCCATGATCAGATCATCAACCATAAAATACTTGCGGTCGGTCTGTACCTGGAAAACTTTCGCATTCGTCCAGACCTGGTCCAGGAATTGTATTTTTAGTAATTCAATGTTAGTTACCAGCCGTGTTTTCTGCACCCGGGTCGTTCCTTTTAGATCCAGGGACTGGTTAGGTTTTCCCGTGGCCGCCAGTTCATACTCAAATTGGTCGTCTTTAAATGAACCGGCGCAATTAAAAGTGGAAAGCAGATATCGTTCAAACTTTAATTTTTGGGCATTTAATTGCCAGGAAGCTTCAGGATTATCAGCCAAACCTGATATTTTAGCCAGCAGGCTGATTTTTCCGGTTAACGGATACTCGGGGAAAATATTAGCGGCTAAGCTTAGGTCTTTTACCTCCAGGCGGCATTGTAGGTCGGCTATCCCTTTTTCCTCATAATACCCGTTGACTTCGGCATCGACCAGATCACTCACCAGATGGCCTTTGGTTATATTCCACTTACGTTTTGTAAAATCAGCCTCTAATAATACCCTATCGATAGCTATTTTGGCTAGATTGCTTTTTGTTATGTCCACAGTTGCCGACCACTCTGATCTTGCCGGATCTTGCCATTTAAAATCTTTGGCCGTCAAGTCCAGGGACCCATTAAGATTACTGCCCAAGTACATAGACTTCAGAAAGGGTTTAAGATTAAACTGGTCAAACTGCAAAGACACACTGGCCGCGGCGATACCGCTGGCCAGGTCCGGCAGCTTAAACTCACACTGAAAAACAAAATGGCCAAAGTTCGTATTGAGTAGATTGGTGGCAGCATTGACCGTCGCGCTGCTGACAGAAAGCATGAATTCTGAAGGATAGATTTGGTAGGGTCCGAAATATGAATCTTGGATAGCCAGGGTCATCTGCATTTCAGGATCCCAGGATTTATTACCCCTTCCCATCCCCTGGATACTGGCATTAAAATCAGTGTCCCCATAATCAGGCATCCCGAATTCAGCCAGATCTAAGTGATTTAATTCACCATTAAAAGTAAAACTATGATCTCTTGTTCCAGCCAGGTCAACGATACCCCTGCCAGAAAACCTGGCCTGGCCGGACCTTACCTGCAGTATCCAGCGCAACATAGACAGGTCACCGCTGGCAACAAGATCAAAAATCATGGGTTTATCTAAAACCGCAGACTGTTTTTTCAATACCGGGACATCGCTGACATAGAACCGGTCAGATTTACACTTCAGGTAGATCTTCGGTAAGCTGAAATCTTTGATCATGCCATCCACGTAGACGCTGGATCTGGGCAGTTTGATATTGAATCCCGAAATACGCAAGTCATATGGCGTATAAACGATTTCCCCGCTAGACCTGATAACGCTCAGGGCCGGTACTTCACTAATAAAACCGAACTGGGCAATATTTAGCTTCATCGAAGAATTAAGAAAATCGTAATACATCGCGGCGCTGATATTGACATTTTTATAGGACAGAGCTTCTTGCCCAGTAAGGTTATATTCCACTTCCGCCGCGCCAAGGTTGATCTTCTTGATCTCAATGTACTTGATCCAGGGATCCTCGCGGACAGGATCCGCTCCTGTTTTAAGTCCTTTATCCGCGGGTACGGGATAGATCTTTATTTTCGTCCCATCCGCTTCCAGTTCATCAATAATAATATTTCCCCAGAGTAGTAAATTAGGATGGTACTTTATGCTTATTTTCCGGGCTGTTAATTTCACTCGGTTCATTTTAAATTCTATATTTTCCAATATGAGATGCGAGGAAAAACTGCCCCGTACTGCGCCGATCTTGATCACGCTGGAGGTATCGGCTGTGATCTTGCGCAAAACATAGTTTTTGATCGCCTGCTGGGTAAGCGGGGTAATCAGCAACAAATATCCCAGGATTATGACGACTATGATCCCTATTAATAATCTTTTAACCAGCTTCCACATACCTGTGTCTCCCTACCCGCCTAAAAGCGTCGGCGGGTGAATTCAGCTTTAGCTGAATTCAAAATGCCTGTCCTATGCTTACATATATTTTATACCGTTCGGTGCCCTGAAAAGGTTTTAACTTATATCCGTAATCCACCCTGACCGGGCCGATGACAGTATTATACCGTAATCCTATGCCAGCGGTTGTTGATAGCCCCGGTAGACTGTAATAGCGGGTTGGCGAGAATACTTCGCCATAATCATAAAATAGCACACCGCCAAAATCGCGATAAAATGGGAACCGTACTTCTATATTTCCTTCCCATAATGAATTGCCCCCGATCGGATTGTCTTGTTCATCCCTGGGACCAAGAGCCCGGTTACTATATCCGCGGACACTGTAACTACCACCGGAAAAAAACCGTTTAAAAACCGGTATACTGGGAGTATCCAGTATCGGTCGGGCATAACCGAACTGGTTACGCCAGGCTAAAACAACATACCGGCCTAAGGGCTGGAAATATTTATATTCCCAGGACCCACGCAAATAACTTACGCTTGAACCAATGTATTTTGGTGTAAATTCCCAGGTAAAATAATTGATCTGGCCGGATTTCGGATTAAATAAGTCTTCAGTAGTCTTATGCTGGAATCCCACTTCCAGGAAACTTAAGACGTATTTATGGGCGAATCCGGCATTTTCGTCAAAGACTAGGTCAGGACTTAATAGAAATAAAAGGTCTCGTTCAACCTGGTAACCCAAGAAAGTATTCAGGGTAGGCGTCAGGCTCCTGGTAATACGAGCCCGTCCATTAACTTTCTCACGGCGGTAGTAATCATAGAAATCTTTTTCATAACCAATACCAGCAATCAGGTTGGTATAACGGTCGCCAAAATACGGCTGGGTATAATTACTATCAAGAATATGCTGCAACTGGGCTAATTTCCCATTTATTTCCAGATTACCGCCCAATCTTCCGAAATTATACAATTTCCAGAAAGCTTGGATCCTGGCTTTATCCTCCGGCCCGTAGCCCGGACCGATCTTTAAGCTATAAAAAGGCCGTTCCTCAACCTGCAATTTAATATCCAGAACCGTTGGATCCTGTGGATTTGCCGCTGGTTCTAATATCACTGACTTAAAAAAACCTAAGTCAAAGATACGCTGCTGGCTGAGATATAGTTTATTGGCGCTAAAGATATCATTCCCTTTGAATACCAATTCTCTGGTAATGATCCCTTCCCTGACCTTTTTTGTACCGGAAACTATGATCCGGCCAAATTTTTGTAGGGGTCCAGTCTCCAGGGTATACTCAACTTTAGCCTGGACTGTTTCCCGATCCATAATAACCCGCCCACTGACCTGGGCTTCATAGTAACCATGATCAGCGAGGATAGAGAGAATATTCTTTTTTGATTCTTTGTATTTCTGGTATGAAAAGATCCCATTCTCATGTATGGTGAGACTGTTATAAAGCATCTTTTTCAAGTCGCTATTAAGGTGAGCATCATTGAATATATCGATCTTGTTGATCCGGTAATAATATCCCTCTTGTATCTGAATAATAATGTCCAGCCTTTTTTTAGGCAGGATAATAAATTCCGGAACGACCCGGGTATCATATAAACCATTGTCCTGGTACAAATTGATAATATTATCAATATCTTGTTCCATTATATCGGCATCAAAATAGGACGGTTTTGACCAGGGCCACCAGGCGCTAACCTTGGTCTTCATTTGGACCGCTATTTCATAAGGCAGGAACTTGGTCAGGCCTTTTATTTCAATCTTATGGACAAGCAAATCCTTTTCGAGCGGAGCTTCAGTTAAGGTTTCCGCCCGGAGAGGGATTGACAGAATGAGTATAATAATTAGTAAGAATAGTTTTTTCATCATTTATTGTTCGCTTAATTCACAGAATAATAAGGGGTGGTTGTAAAATCAACAACCACCCCTTAGGTTTAATATAAGCTTAAAAACATAGATCGTCCTCTTATTTTTTCTTGCTTTTGCCTTCCACTACTGCCTGGGCAGCGGCTAACCTGGCGATGGGAACCCTGAAAGGTGAACAACTGACATAGTTCATACCTACCCGGTGACAGAACTTAACGCTTTCCGCATCACCGCCATGTTCACCGCAGATACCGATCTTCAAGTCTTTCTTGGTCTTGCGTCCGCGATCTATGCCCATTTTGATCAACTCGCCGACACCATCCTGGTCAATAGTCTGGAACGGATCATCCGGCAGGATCTTTTTCTCCAGGTAATCCGGCAGGAACCCACCCATATCATCACGCGAGAAACCGAAGCTCATCTGGGTGAGGTCATTGGTGCCAAAGGAGAAGAATTGCGCGACTTCAGCTATTTTGCCGCTGACCACGCAAGCTCTCGGAATCTCGATCATGGTACCGACCAAATGGTCAATTTTCTTTAAACCATATTTCTTCAGGACTTCCTGGTAAACTCTGGTAACGATCTCTTTCTGGTTAACGATCTCCGCTACCAGACTCACTACCGGGATCATGATCTCCGGCATTACCTTCTTACCGGCTTTCAGCAATTCAGCTGCTGATTCGAATATTGCCCGTACCTGCATCTCAGTCACTTCAGGATAAGTAATACCTAATCTGACGCCACGGTGTCCCATCATAGGATTGGACTCACGGAGCACTGAGGCGCGTTTGGACAATTCTTCCAGGCTGATATTAAGGCTGGTCGCCAATTCCTGTAATTTTTCTTTTTCATGGGGAACAAATTCATGCAACGGCGGATCCAGTAACCTGATGGTTACCGGTAATCCTTCCATCGCTTCCAGCGTCGCTTTAATATCATTCTTGACATGCGGGAAAAGTTCGGCTAAAGCCGCCCTTCTTTCTTCCACAGTCTTGGAAACGATCATCTTGCGCAGCTTGAACAAAGGCTGTTCGCTATTCTTCCCGTAGAACATGTGCTCTGTGCGGAATAAACCAATACCTTCAGCGCCAAAAGCGCGGGCCTTAGCCGCGTCATCAGGCGTATCTGCGTTGGTCCTTACATTCAGCTTCCTGACCGCATCGCAAACTTTCAGGAATTCATTCAGAACCGCATTCTCTTCTGATGCGTCTACCATCGGCAGTTGCCCTTCATAAACATACCATTTGGTGCCGTTCAAGGTGATCCAATCGCCTTCTTTGAGGGTCTTGCCATTGACGATCACAGTCTTGGAATGATGATCTACTTGTAATGCGCCGCATCCGACGATGCAGCATTTTCCCCAACCGCGGGCCACCAGGGCTGCGTGGGAAGTCATACCACCGCGCGCAGTCAAAATAGCCTGGGCTGCTCTCATTCCTTCCACATCTTCAGGATTGGTCTCTTCGCGCACCAGGATCACTTTTTTGCCTTCTTTGTTCCAAGCAACCGCGTCAGCGGCATTGAAAACGATCATGCCGGAAGCTCCACCGGGACCGGCTGGCAATCCTTTGGCTAGCGGGGTGTAGGTCTTTTCCGCTTTGGGGTCGATGATCGGATGTAATAATTCATCAAGCTGGGCCGCAGTCACTCTGGTTACAGCCATCTCTTTGGTGATCAATTTTTCCTTGACCATATCAGCGGCCATTCTTACCGCAGCCGGGCCATTCCTTTTGCCGATACGGCATTGCAGCATATACAGCACGCCTTTTTCAATAGTGAACTCAATATCCAGCATGTCGTGATAGTGTTTTTCCAGTCTTTTCTGGATATCATCCAATTCTTTATATATCCTAGGCATACCCTTCGCCAGGATAACCAGGTCTTTGTTATGTTCGCTTTGGCTATATTCATTGATCGGTGCCGGGGTGCGTGTCCCTGCTACTACGTCTTCACCCTGCGCATTGACCAGGTATTCTCCGTAGAACTTATTGGTGCCGTTGCCAGGATCGCGGGTAAAGGCCACGCCGGTAGCGCTGGTATCGCCCATATTGCCGAAGACCATCGCTTGCACGTTCACGGCCGTTCCCCATTCATCAGGGATCCGCTCGATACGGCGATAGCTGATCGCTCTCTTGCCGTTCCAGGATGCAAACACTGCGCCAACTCCGCCCCATAACTGCTTCATCGGGTCATCGGGGAAGCTGCTACCCAGGACTTGCTGAATTTTGGCCTTGAATTGCTGGCACAGGTCCTTAAGATCATTGGCATCAAGATCAGTATCAGCCGTTGCGCCTCTCTGACGTTTCTTCTCAGCCATCAGTCCTTCCAGCTGTTTCCGGATACCGGTTTCGCCTACTGGTTCAATACCCGCGGCTTTTTCCATGACTACGTCGGAATACATCATGATCAGGCGGCGGTAAGCGTCATATACAAAACGTTCGTTGCCATTAGTTTGTTTGATCATCCCGGGGATGGTTTTTTCAGTTAAGCCGACATTCAAGACAGTTTCCATCATGCCTGGCATTGATTTACGGGCACCGGAACGGACAGACACCAGCAGCGGATTCTCCGCGTCGCCGAATTTCTTGCCCATTAATTTTTCTATTCTAGCCAAAGCAGTTTCTACTTCTTTAGCCAGTGTTTTAGGATAGGACCGCTTATTAGCATAGTAATAGGTGCAAACTTCTGTAGTAAGTGTGAATCCAGGAGGTACCGGCAACTTTAATTTGGGATGGCCGGCCATCTCTGCCAGGTTAGCGCCTTTGCCGCCCAGCAGGTTTTTCATGCTTTCATTGCCGTCACCCTTGCCTCCGCCGAAAAAATAAACATACTTCTTACCCTTTGCTGCCATTGCTTCTGTTCCTCCTTTTATTTTAAATATCGATGATTACCTGCCTACCAGCAGGCAGGCAGCGATTAAAAAAGATGATTACAGTGATTACTTAACTGTAATCTTAAATTCAACTGTCATATTTTTTTTAATTATATCACAATTTTACATTAATGTAAAGACTTATCAAGCTGCGCTGATCACTAATTTGGAGATATCCGCGATGCGCTGGAATAATCCGGCTATTTCCTTCAGTAGCATAAGTCGGTTCGTCATTAACTGGCGATCTTCCACCATGACCATGACTTTTTCAAAGAAGGTATCTATATCCGGCCGCAAACTCACTAACCGGCGCAAAGCTTCAGTATAATTTCCCTTGCTCAAGTACTGTTCTGCCTCAGCTTTAATTTCCATGAATTTATGATATAGTTTCTTTTCCGCTTCTTCTACCAGCCTGCTTTCATCCAGTTTTTCGCCCTCTCCAAGCAGTTTCTTGTCCCGGGCCTGCTTTAGGATATTATTAGCCCGTTTGAAGCCAGCCGTGATCGGTTCAAAATCAGGTAAAGGCCGCAGTTCATGCAGGGATTGCGCCCTTTTCAGGGTGTTATGCACTTCGCTATATCCGACATCCAGGGCTGCGGCTATTTCATCATATGCCAGTTTATATGGCTCAAAACCAAAAATATATTCTATTCTTTCCCGGAAGAATTTCCAGACTTTATTCAGCAATTCACCGGTATCAGCCACTTCTATTCCGCTTTCCTTAAGTATCCTGATCTCCTTTTCGATCAGTTCAAATAAAGAGAAATTCCACTGGTTATCGATCAGGATACGGATTATGCCCTGGGCCTGGCGGCGCAAACCATATGGATCACCGCTGGAATCCGGGATCAACCCAATCGCAAAATCACTGACAATTGTGTCCATTTTATCAGCAATGCTGACCACCGCGCCATTGACCGTTTTCGGCAAGAGACCGGTGACAGACAAAGGCAAATAATGTTCATAAATACCCTGTCCTACTTCTTCTTTTTCATTATATTTGAGCGCGTATTCACGGCCAATGATGCCCTGCAGTTCGGGAAATTCCTTGACCATTTCCGTGACCAGGTCAGCTTTGCAAAGCAAGGCTGTGCGCCGGACATCCGTCAGGTTGTAACTGGTAAAAGGCAGCTGGGAAGCGATATACTCGCTCAATTTAATGACTCTTTCCACTTTACCGTATAAACTGCCCAACTTTTCCTGGAACACCACCCCCCTGAGCTTTTCTACTTTTTCTTCCAGGTGGCTCTCGGTATCCACCTTATAAAAGAACTCGGCATCTTCCAGCCGGGCAGACAGTACCCGTTCATAACCTTCCCTGACTATACCGGCAGCTCTAGGATCACCGTTAGATATACCGACAAAATATGGCAAGAGGTCACCCTTGCTGTCCACCAAGGTAAAATATTTCTGGTGGTGCCGCATGCAAGTGACCAGGACCTCGGACGGTAAATTGAGATACCGCTGGTCAAATTTACCCAGCACGGCCGACGGATATTCAGTCAAGTTCGTGACGGTCATTAATAAAACCTCATCGGTATGCAGTTGTCCCTTACCCTTGGTAACACGTTCCAGCTCAGACTTGATCCTGGTTTGTCTTTTCGCCGGGTCAACTATGACCTTAAGCTGGTTAAGGGTCTTTTCATAACCAGCGATATTCTTCACTGTAGCTTCCTTGTTCCCAACCAGGATCAGATGTCCCCTGGTCTTGTTCCCGGTGGCTAATTCACCCAGCTTAAATTTGAGGACCTGTTTGCCCCACAAACATAAAAGCCAGCGTACCGGCCGGGCAAAGCGCAGTTGCTTACCCTCCCAACGCATGGTTTTGGGAAAGTAAATAGACATAATAAATTGCGGGAGGAATGCCGCCAGGATCTTGTCGGTATTTTGTCCCTTTTGCGAGAGCACCGCGCAAAGATATTCACCTTTTTCAGTCTTTTTGATCGACAGTGCCTGGGGTTTGATGTTTTGTTTTTTGGCAAATCCCAGCCCTGCCGGGGTCAGATTCCCGTTAGCATCATATGCTACGTGTTTTGGCGGGCCGGTAATTTCGGTTTTCTGGTCATTCTGTTTCTCAGACATACCGCGGGCCATTATTACCAGGCGGCGCGGCGTACCCCATACCCTGACCTCTTCAACCGCGAGCCGGCTGGTCGTCAAAAATGCTTTAAAATCTTTCTCTATCAGCGGCAAAGCTTCAGTTAAATAACCGGCAGGTATCTCTTCTGTCCCGATCTCCAGTAAAAAATCTTTAGCCATCTATTTCTTTCCTTTCTTGATGAGCGGGTGGCCCAGTTCCTGGCGCAGTTTCAGGAAACCTTCAGCGCAAGCTTTAGCCAGGTTACGCACCCGGGCAATATAATTGGTACGTTCCGATACGCTGATAGCACCCCTGGCTTCCAGTAAATTAAAAGCATGTGAACATTTTAAGACATAATCGTAAGCTGGCAGGACCAGGTTCTTATCCGCCAACCGCAGGCATTCTTTTTCATATTGTTCAAAAAGACGGGACAGCATCTTAATGTCCGCTTCTTCGAAATTATGCTTGGAATATTGCACTTCGTTCTGGTGGTATATTTCCCCATACGTTACGCCATTAGCCCATTCCACGTCAAAAACATTTTTTTTCTTCTGGATATACGCGGCCAGGCGTTCCAGCCCGTAGGTGATCTCCACGGTGATAGGATCAAGCTCAAATCCTCCCACCTGTTGGAAATAAGTGAACTGGGTGATCTCCATGCCATCCAGCCATACTTCCCAGCCCAACCCGCTGGCTCCCAGCGTCGGTGATTCCCAGTCATCTTCCACGAACCGGATATCATGCTGTTTAGGAACGATCCCCACTGCTTTCAGGCTGCCCAGGTACATTTCCTGGATCTTTTCCGGACTGGGTTTAATGATCACCTGGAATTGGAAATAGTGCTGCATCCGGTTCGGATTTTCCCCATACCGGCCGTCTGTTGGCCGGCGGCATGGCTCCACATAGCAGACTGCCCAGGGTTCGGGGCCAAGGGAACGGAGAAAAGTCGCCGGATTAAAAGTACCGGCGCCTACTTCCAGGCCATAAGGCTGGACCAGTAAGCAACCCTTTTCCATCCAGTATTGTTGCAGTGTCGTGACGATCTGTTGAAAATTCATAGGAAACCTTTCTCACGATGCAGTTTTATTTTGTGCCGGAGCATAAAAGAATTCCTGGCAGTTAAATGAGTGCCCGGAAATGAATTGCAAATATTTTTCCAGCAGGATCTTGATGGCCAGCTTGGTTTCTGCCGCCAGTTCAATATCCAGTAATTGCGGCAACGCGCTTTTTTGCAGCAACCGCAGTTTGGCCCAGACTTCCGGATTAAGTTCAAACACATAATCCGCGTTCTTCAGGCAGGCACGGCACGAAATACCGCCGTCCACCAAACTGAACACTACTGGCCTGTTCAGAGCCGGCTGTTCCTTGCAGTGGATACAAAATTCCAGTGAAACCTTATACCCGCTATAATCAAGGATCTTCAAGACGAACCAATTCCAGAGCGAGAGATAATTCTCCCGGGTTTTCAGGACACCAGCATCCATCAGGCTAAAACTTTTACCCAACAAATTAAAAATATCCTGGTTAGCTTCGCGATACTCACTGAACTTGTCAACCAACTCCAACAAGTAGGAAGCCATGCCGTATTTAAAATAACTCTCCCGTAAAGAATAAAAAGGATGCATGACCTGGCAACCGGTCAGCCGGGCCAGGTCCTTATCTGTCTTAGAGAACAGCATCACCTGGTTATGGGTAAATATCTCCAGGCTCGCCCCATACCGGGCTTTGACCTTGCGCAAACCTTTAGCTACTACCTGCACCTTGCCCCAGTCCCGTGTATACAGCGTAATTAATGAATCTGCTTCACGGAGTTCTTTAGTCCGCAGGACTATGGCTTCAGTTTTGGTAAAACCCATATCTTCTCCAAAGACGATCCTGTATTTATCCCGTAAAACTGACCACCACCAGGATCACTGACAGCATCACTAATAAGCTGGTAATGATCCAAGCGATCCAGTTATACAATTTGCTATTGACATATTTACCCATGATCCGTTCATTATTGATCAAGAGCATCATAAAGACCATGATCACAGGCAGTAAAAAGCCATTAACTGCCTGGGACAAAACCATGATCGTGACCAGGGGTGCTTTGGGCCAGAGGATCAATGCCCCGCCGATAATGATCATACCAGTATAGATATTGATAAATTCAGGAGCTTGCTTGTAAGTCCGGTCCACTCCCTGTTCCCAGCCAAATGCTTCGCAGACAGCGTACGCGGTAGAGAGCGGGATGATGCAGACAGAAAAAAGCCCGGCATTAAAAAGCCCGATGGCAAACATGATAGACGCATATTTACCGGCCAAAGGCGCCAGCGCTACCGCAGCATCGGCTGCAGTGTTAACCTGGATATTATGAATAAATAAAGTAGAAGCACACGCTATGATTATAAAGAAAGCAACAATATTTGTAACTGCCGTGCCGAATATAATATCTACTTTTTCGTAAAAATAATCTTTTATTTTTAGTTTCTTATCCACTACTGCCGCCTGCTGGTAAAACTGCATCCAAGGCGCGATCGTGGTCCCGATCACGGCGATAGCCAGGATAATATAATCTTTTTTAAATTGCAAACTGGGGATAGCTACGTTCTTAAAAGCTATACCCCAGGCTGGTTTGGCCATAAATCCGGAAATCACATAGGTAATATATATAAAACAGCCAAAGAGAAATATTTTTTCTACCGTTTTATATGTCCCTTTCAGGATCAAATACCAGGCAAAGAATCCGGCCAGGGGCACAGAAATGTAGCGGCTGATCCCGAAGATCTCCAGGCTGGCTGCCACACCGGCAAAATCGCCGACAGTGTTGGCCAGGTTAGCGATGATCAAAACGATCATGGCAAAAAAAGTGATCCTGAATCCATAAGCCCCCCGGATCAAGGAAGCTAATCCCTTACCAGTCACCATACCCATCCTGGCACACATTTCCTGGACCATATAGAGACAAATAGCAATGACCGGCAGGAGCCAGAGCAGTCCATAGCCATAATGAGCGCCAGCTACAGAGTAGGTGGCAATACCATTGGCGTCATTGTCGACGCTGGCGGTAATAATGCCAGGGCCCATCACTGCCATGAACAAGGCCAGTTTTACTTTAAAATTAGACCATCCCTTATTTGGGGCAACAACCTGTTCCACGATAACCTCGAGAATAAATCCTAATTTCTAATATCGAAATACTAAAACAAATTCTAAGCACTAATATCTAAACTCTAAACAAGTTCAAATTTCTAAATTCCAATTTTCTAAACGTTTTGTATTTTGAGATTAGATATTGTTTAGGATTTAGATATTCGATGTTCGTATTTGCTTTAAAGATTGTACATATACTTGACCAGTTTTTTGGAGATATCCAGTTTCAGGTGTTTCATTTTTTTGTCATACTGTTTAATATGGTCCCACATGATTATATTTTCCACGATCTTGCGCCGGAAAAGATTGACCAATTTAAAGACTTCGCGCTCCGGACCCAAACGCTGCAGCATACTGTAGATATCTGCCTGTACACCAATGATACGCAGCTTACCCCGCTGGATGCGCAAGGCTACATCATTGACCCTGAATAAATGCTTGCCATACCGGTCAACGATCTCCTCATCCATAATATCCCGGTAAATAAAAAGTTCATTAGACTCAATAGAACTGGAAACCATCTCTTCCAAAAACACATTCAGATAGATCGCTTTCTTAGAAAGGCAGGCGACATCATCCCAGGGGATGACCAGTAATTCCTTCGTTTTAAACAGGTTAAATCCCTGTCTGCCTTTAACCGGAATGACCACTAAATGCTTCACCGGCGGGAATTCTTCACCCATCTGGATGGTCATATCCTTTATTTTACCGACCGTGATATTCCCGGCGCTGATCACCGGTTTCCCGACAAAATCAGCATAGAAACTGGATGACTTCTTCATGTTTTGGGCCCTTCACTCGTTTCTTTTTTCACTTTCAAAGTAATGATCCGCCGCCGATTGGTTTCCACTATTGTGAATTTCAGGTCCTTGTATTTTATCTCTTCATCTTTACGCGGTACCCGTCCCAACAGGTCTACTACAAAGCCGCTGACCGTATTAAAATCCTCGCTCGGTAAATTAATCTTTAGTTTTTCATTAACTTCATAGATATTCATTTTCCCGTCGATCTGGACAGACCCGTCGCCCATAGGCTCGACCCCCAGGTCTTCAATATCATATTCATCCAGGATATCGCCGACAATTTGCTCAACCAGGTCTTCCATCGTGATCAAGCCGCTGGGCACGCCATATTCATCCACAACTACAGCCATATGCAAGCGGCCTTTCTGCATTTGCCGCAGAAGGTTGTTCACCTTTTGGGTTTCCGGCACAAAATAAGCCGGACGGATAAGGTCCTGGATCACGATCAGCTCATTACAGCGCCAGGCATTGAGCAGGTCCTTAACATGAATAATGCCGATAATATTATCCAGGTTGCCTTGATAGATAGGGACGCGGGAATGTCCGGTTTCCACCACCAGGTCAATAAATTTCTCCTTTTCCAGAGTGACATCCACACATTCCATATCTATCCGCGGGATCATAATATCCCGGGTCACCTTATCGCCAAACTCCAGTACCCCGTGAATCATGTCTTTTTGGTCCTTACCCAAGACTCCCTCTCGGACTCCTTCTGAAACCAGGAAGCGGATCTCTTCATCCTTATCGAAAAGTACATCTCGCTTGATATTACCACCTAGCAACTTGACCAGGGGATTAGTGATAAAGATCAAACCTTTGATCAACGGCGACAGCAAATAATGCACCAGAAGTATTACTTTTATGGTCCAAACAGCTACGACCTCCGGTAAATGCTTGGCAAAGGTCTTTGGAGTTATCTCTCCCAAAACCAGGATGACCACAGTTATGAGTATAGTAGCAATAACCGCTGCCCATACTTCTGAGATATGCAAGTTACTGGAAAAATGCACTGCCAAATAAGTGCTTAACGCGGCGGCAGCCAGATTAACTATTGTGTTACCGACCAGAATAGCAGCTAATATTTTATTAGGATGGTCCACCCATATCTGCAGGGATTTGACCTGTCTTTCTTCGATCAGGGTCTTGATCCTATATCGGTCCAGGCTGGTCAAGGCTGTCTCTGTAGCAGAAAAAAAGAAGCTGGCCAGTATCAAAACAGTTAAAATGATAAAGCTGATAAACATAGTGCTCCTTAATAAATTTCGTCTAGCGGTGTACGGTTACGAGGCGCGATTACGAATCTCGGTTGTCGGCTACGGTTACGATACCCGAAAAAGCATTAGATCTAATCGGGCTTCGTTACCGCTTACCGTATACCGAGCTTTCAGAATGGATTCATCATTCGGAAAATAAACAGGGTAACGACCATGCCTAGTATTGCCCCACCGGCTACTTCCCACCAGGTATGAATCTTGGCCCTGACCCGGCTATGCGCTACCATAAAAGCCAGCAAGAAAGCCAATAAGGTAATGAAACTGTTTTCTGTAGTTAGAGCGATAGCGGTACAAATAGTAAAAGCGACAGCGCTGTGCCCGCTGGGCATGCCTCCCCACAGCGGACGTCCTTTGCCAAAATAAGCCTTACCGATAATAACGAATATGAAAACAATGATCAAAGAAATGAACATGATGTAATCAGGGACTTCCTTGATCTTAGAAATAAGCGGCACCAGGTTGTTGCCCAGGTAGCGCTTGCCAAAAATAAGATAGGCTACGATTAAAGCATTACCGGCAGTAAAAAAAACTGCCCCAGCCGCGATATCCTTGGCTACTTTAGCCGCAGGATGGTAGGTATCAGTGATCAGATTCACTAAAGCTTCAACCGCGGTATTGAACATTTCTGCCAGCAATACCAGGACCACAGTAATAAAAAGCATGATCACTTCTATACGGTCCAGGCGAACAAACAAACTGAAAAACAAAACAAAAAGCGCTATCCCCAGGTGAATGCTCATATTACGTTGGGTTTTAGTTACGTAAGTAATACCTTCAATAGCGGCGTTAAAACTTTCCCAGATATCTTTTGATCTCATTACTACCCCTACTTTGTTAATCCAAGTGCCACTAGTATTTTTTGTTCTTCCTGCCGCATTTTTTTCCGGGCTTGCGGCTTAAGGTCATCATACCCGAGCAGGTGCAGGATACCATGAGTCACCAAAAGCGCGATCTCCGCTATATAACTGTGCTGGTACTCCCTAGCCTGGTCCATAGCTGTATCCATACAAATAAACACCTCACCAAGCAGCACTATCGGCAGATTGCTGGTAGTCTCGACCGGCGCGGCAATGACATCAGTGGCATACTTCCGGTTAAAGAATTTTTTATTCAAGCGGATCATTTCCGCGCTGTCTACAAAAAATACTGTCAGTTCATAATCCTTGTCCGGCGGCAGGTAATGACCGACAATATACTCAGCTATTTTACGCGCCATCCTGCGGGGAACTCCTGGTTTTCTCACTTGCGTTTATCCTCTGCCGGATAATCTACCCGGTTATGGAACATACCGCTGAGCACATGGCAGAATTGTTCATTGATCGTATG